>NZ_JBJUDF010000265.1:0-29997 GCF_046067725.1 Planktothrix sp. | reverse complement strand
AATCTCGACCGAGTTTAGATGATGTTTATTTAGCCGCAACGGGTCGAACCTTATTAGATGCTGAAATTGACGCCGCCAGCCATCGAGATTTAAAAGCTGAGAAAAAGAAAAGTATGCGTTAAGGACAAGTTATCAGAAAGTTTTGTAAGATCTGAATATCTTGATTCACTCTCGCTGATTTGGAAACATTCAACCGTTAACCGTCAATGATTATGAGTAGTTCAACTTCATCTGTTAAATTATCAACATCTGATCTAACAACCGATCAAAAACCTAATTTACTGGGAGAATTCACCCAAGAAACCATTGCCTTAACTCGTCGGTTGTTTATTCAACTTCAACGCCGTCCTTCTACTTTAATTGCTGGAATTATTCAACCCTTAATGTGGTTGATTTTATTTGGAGCGTTATTTCAAAATGCCCCGAAAGGGTTATTTGGAGAAACATTAAATTATGCTCAATTTTTAGGGGCAGGAGTCATCGTTTTTACCGCCTTTGCAGGAGCTTTAAATGCAGGTTTACCTGTGATGTTTGACCGAGAATTTGGGTTTTTAAATCGGTTATTAGTGGCTCCGTTAGTGTCTCGTTTTTCCATTGTTTTAGCTTCTGCGATTTATATTGTCACCTTGAGTTTAATTCAAACCTCTGTAATTGTCGCCGCAGGAGCCGTTTTAGGGGCAGGTTTACCCGGAATTGGGGGATTGAGTATTATTACTTTGATTGTGTTTTTATTAGTTTTAGGAGTAACTGGATTAAGTTTAGGATTAGCCTTTGCTTTACCCGGTCATATTGAATTAATTGCGGTGATTTTTGTTACGAATTTACCGCTTTTATTTGCCAGTACCGCCCTTGCACCGTTATCGTTTATGCCGACTTGGTTGCAAGTGGTGGCTTCCCTAAATCCCTTAAGTTATGCCATTGAACCCATTCGTTATTTATATCTCCATCAAGATTGGGCGTTCAATAGTGTGGTGATGCAAGCTCCTTTTGCTACAATTACCTTTGGGGGTGCTTTATTGGTGTTACTGGGATTTGCCACCATTGCTTTACTATCAATTCAACCTTTATTAAAACGTCGGTTTGCTTAAAAATCCGGTGATCCGGTTGATAAAATTTTTCTAAAGATTAATCCCCCAACATCAGTTAATTTTCAGGGCTGTTCGGGGGATTATCTATGTTAAATTTTCCCAAAAATAGTTATAATGCGACCATCTAAGTTTTTTTATATTTATTTTTGAGGTCGTGAGGTTCTCATCATGCTTGGAATGGATTAAAATTTGGTCTGTCACTGTTCTCAACTACGGTTGTGGCTGTTGGAATGGGAATTGTGGGGTTAACCTCTGCTAGTTTGGCTCAGTCTACTCCTGTTAACCCATTACAAGACTTTCAACGTTCTGATAATCCTGATCCTCTGAGTGGTTCTAATAGTGGAAAAACCATGTTAGATATTATTCATCAATCTCGCTTAGGAGGATTTAATATTGATTATGAAGCCGTAGGCAATCAACAACGCCAAAATATTCAAGACGCAGCGGCTCAATTTCGGGAAAAACAACGCCTTCTCCTTGAAACGCCCCAACCGATTACCCCGACATCGACTGAACCCACAACAAATCCTATTAATATTCAACCTTAGTTTAGGAATGTTGTCTAGGCTCCTTACAGGAGCCTGATGAGGTAATTGGGGGGATTAAAACTTAGTTTAAAGTTGCCAAAGCCATAGATTCTGAGGGAATAACCCAGAATTTAGAAATAATTACTGTTAAATAAGTAGGGTAAAAGAGTTAACTTAACGAAATATTAATTATTAAAAAATTGAGAGTTATATAGCAAGTCTAAATAGCTTGTAATCATCTCTATGACTAAAACCCTTACCGTAGGGGCAATTCATGAATTGCCCCTACCACAAATCAAATAGGATTGCTATAGTAATGATGTCTTAGGGTGGCTCTGCTACCGGAATTGCATTTCTAGGTCGAACCTGAAAACGAGTCAAAACGAGTCAATGAGTCAAATTCTTACAAAATTTCTGTTAAATCTAATATAAATCCGGATCATACATCTTCCTAATTTTAAATCTCGCTTAGCGATCGCAATTTCCATAAATTGTTCAGGAGTGATGAGCATCCCATCATTTGATCCTTAAACTTAAATTCCTATGATAAACCCCCCTAAAATTCAAAAAGGGGGGTTGCCAAGAAATTCAGAAGTTAAAATTACTTCCGTTGATTAATCACCGGAGAGGTTGTCAGATTAGCAACGGTTTTGGTTGGCACCAAGACATTTTTAAACATGGGGGTGTGGGTAATAGAATCCGATGATAACGTAAATAACGGATTCGATAAAATCCCCGCTAAAGATGTTGCCACTAAGGTTAACACTAAACCCACTTGTAAAGGACGCATTCCGGGTAAATTCCATTGAACTGCCGGATAATTTTTCACCACGTCGGACATTTCTTGGGGTTCTTTCACCACCATCATTTTCACAACGCGAATGTAATAATAAATCGAGATAACACTGGTGACTAACCCGACTAAAACAAGGCTATATAACCCCGCTTGCCAACCGGCCCAGAACAGATAAATTTTGCCAAAAAATCCAGCTAAGGGAGGAATACCGCCCAAGGATAACAGACAAATACTTAAACCCAGGGTTAATAGGGGATCTTTTTGATATAACCCACTATATTCACTAATTTGATCTGTTCCCGTTCTCAGGGAGAAGAGAATCACACAAATAAAGCCCCCTAAGTTCATAAACAGATAAATCAACAGGTAAAATACCATGCTGGAGTATCCCGCTTCGGTTCCGGCAATTAACCCAATCATCACAAACCCGGCTTGGGCAATGGATGAATAAGCTAACATCCGTTTCATACTGGTTTGAGCCAGTGCCACCACGTTTCCTAAGATCATACTCAGCAGGGCTAAAGCGGTGAACACAAACCGCCATTCATCCGCGACGGAGGGAAAAGCGTTAATCAGTAAGCGAATGGCCAGGGCAAACCCGGCGGCTTTGGAACCAACGGATAAAAACGCTACAACGGGGGTCGGTGAACCTTCGTAAACGTCCGGTGTCCATTGGTGGAAGGGAACGGCGGAAATTTTAAAGGAAATTCCAGCAATGACGAACACTAAAGCGATGACAACGCCTAAAGATTCACCGTTTGATTGAGCTAAAACGTTGGCAATTTCGGTTAAATTGGTTTTGCCTCCCGACAGTCCATATAATAGGGATAAACCGTAGAGAAATACGGCGGAACTGGCAGCCCCAATTAACAGATATTTCAACGCCGCTTCGTTAGAACGAGGGTCACGTTTGGTATATCCCGTTAATAAATAAGAGGAGATACTTAAGGTTTCCAACGCCACAAAAATGGTGACTAATTCATTCGCCCCGGATAGGAACATTGCTCCTAAAGTTGCGGTTAATAAAATAGCGATAAATTCCGCTAGGGCGGTTCCCGTTTGTTCAATGTAGCGGATGGACATTAAAATGGTGACGGCTGAAGACAGGGCAATAATTCCCCGGAATACTATACTCAAAGCATCACCATTAAAACTGCCTAAAAAGGCGATGGTGTTGGTTGTATCCCATTGAGTGTATAACACCCCAACAGAAATTAATAAACCTGCGATCGCCGCGTAGGGTGTCCATTGGGAAGATTGACTCCGCCCGACAATTAAATCCCCGACTAGCACCACCAAGAGGGTTATGATCACAATTCCCTCTGGCCCAATAATTCCAGCGTTCAACTGCGCTGCAAGAGTCGAAAAATCCATAGCCTAACCTAAATGGATAGTATCGTTTACAACGAATTGGAGGTTGAGAAGTCTTCTCAACTCCCAATTCCCAATCCTTTGACCGTTTCTTAACATAACTTCAAGGATACCAGACAGGGGTGTTGACCGTTGGCTGTTGATTGAGTTAGGGAAGCTGAGGATCGTCCTTCTCCCCTGTTTCCGGTACTCCCAACATCGCTTCACCATAACTCAGCAGCAGGTCAAGACGATTTTGAATTTGGGTGAGGCGGGTGTTGAAGGTAGTCGATTGATGGGACGCTTGCAGAAATTTTAGATCCATTTCTAAGAGTCGGATCTGCTTATGGGTTTCGGTTAAATAGGATTGAATTTTAGACTCAACAGGAGGAGCAAAATCACTTGCGTTGATCCGCATAATTTGGGTTTGAAAGGTAATTTTTAGTTGTTCAAAGGTTTGTTTTAACTTGGGTTGATTGAGAGGGGCTGAACTCAAGGTGCTGTGAAGTTGTTTTAAGCAATTTTGGAACTCCGTGATCACTAGGTGCGTAGATGTTGATAACATATTGTTAAGAAATTTGTCTATATTATTAAATAATAGACAAGGATTCAGGCTTCATTCTGTCGAGATTTAGCAAAATCCGACCGCACTATCCCCAAGACGAAATGCTGATTTTGAAGGCGATTCGCGGTTGCTGATGTTGTTCAAACCTGCTCCCAAGTGCAGGTTAAGCTGATCTTAAAAGAATGGTATGGTTCTATCAAGCGCTCTTCATTCTCAGGAGTGAAGGTGGCGGATAGTCGCACATTAACGCCGTGAAACTGACCCGTTTCATCGGCTCGGTCTTTATTTGTATAAATTAATACATAAATCTCTCTCAGCCTGATTTTTGACCTGTATTATTAGCCATTAGGTGTAACGATGATGAATACTCAAACCATTGCCAAAAGTGACTTTGATTATGATTGCAGCATTCCTGACTGGCTGCAACAGTGTATGGAGAGTTCGAGTTCTTTGGTAAAATCCGATACCTCTGTTGTCTCTAAGAATGATTTAATTGTGCGGTCGTTTCAATTTGCCTACCAATTGCACCAAGGACAGTATCGCAAATCCGGGGAACCCTATATTAATCATCCCATTGCTGTAGCGGGTTTATTGCGTTATTTAGGCGGTGATTCGGCGATGGTAGCGGCGGGTTTTCTCCATGACATTATTGAAGATACCGATATCACTCCCGAAGAACTAGAACAGCATTTTGGAGGAGAAGTTCGCCATTTAGTTGAAGGGGTGACCAAGCTCTCTAAATTTAACTTTTCTAACACTACAGAACGACAAGCTGAAAACTTCCGACGAATGTTTTTAGCCATGGCGAAAGATATCCGTGTCATTGTGGTCAAACTCGCTGACCGACTGCATAATATGCGAACTCTGGATTTTCTTCCTGAACGTAAACAACGCAGTATTGCCTTAGAAACCCGTGAAATTTTTGCCCCCTTAGCGAATCGTTTAGGGATTGGTCGGTTTAAATGGGAATTAGAGGATTTATCCTTTAAATATTTAGAGCCAGAAGCTTACCAAAATATTAAAGAATTAGTGTCAGATCGACGGGTGATTCGGGAAGAAAAATTAGCCGAACTTGCCCAAGTTTTACGAGAAAAACTAGAAAAAGGTGGCATCAAATGTTATGAAGTAAGCGGACGTCCGAAACATCTCTATGGCATTTATAAAAAAATGCAGCAGAGGCAAAAACAATTTCATGAAATTTATGATATTGCCGCGTTACGAGTCATTGTTGAAACCAATGAAGAATGTTATCGTACCTTAGCGATTGTTCATGATGCCTTTCGCCCCATCCCTGGACGCTTTAAAGATTATATTGGATTGCCGAAACCGAATCGGTATCAGTCCCTACATACGGGTGTAATTGGGAATACGGGAAGACCTGTTGAAATCCAAATTCGGACGGTGGAAATGCACCATATCGCTGAATACGGGATTGCCGCCCATTGGAAGTATAAGGAAAAAGGAAATTCTAATACCGGTCAAGTCACCGGAATGGATGAAAAATTCACCTGGTTACGGCAATTATTAGAATGGCAAAGTGATTTAAAAGATGCCAAAGAATATCTCGAAAGTGTTAAAAGTAATTTAGAGTTTGATGATGTTTATGTGTTTACCCCAGAAGGGGATGTGATGGCTTTAACTCATGGGGCGACTCCCGTTGATTTTGCTTATCGAATTCATAGCGAGGTCGGAAATCATTGTAAAGGAGCGAAAGTCAATGATCGAATTGTTCCCTTAGATACCCCTTTAAAAAATGGGGATATTGTGGAAATATTAACCCAGAAAAATATTCGCCCGAGTTTAGATTGGTTGAATTTCGTTAAAACCAGTGCGGCTAAAAACCGAATTCGTCAATGGTATAAGCGCTCGCACCGAGACGAAAATATTGCACGGGGACGGGAATTATTAGAGAAAGAAATGGGCAAAAATGGGTTTGAATCGTTCCTGAAATCTGAACCCATGATTTCTGTCTCTAAACGATGTAATTATCATAGCGTCGATGATTTATTAGCTGCTTTGGGTTATGGGGAAATTACCTTAAATTTAGTGGTGAATCGTTTACGAGATGTGGTAAAATCCCAAAGTCAAGTTCAACCGATTTCCCAAGAACTGACCACTACTTCTTTACAAGTTCCTCATCTTTCTTCGAGTTGTCCTCTTCCCTCTTCTTCTTTGAGCAATTCTCCGATTATGGGAGTTGAAGGGTTACTTTATCATATTGCGGGGTGTTGTAATCCGATTCCAGGGGAACCGATTATTGGGGTTGTAACCCGAACGAAAGGCATTTCAATTCACCAGCAAGGATGTTCTAATACGTTAACGGTGGAAGGAGAACGCTTAGTTCCGGTGAGTTGGAATCCTAACTATCAAAGTGGTGGTCGTCCTCAAACTTATGCTGTTAATATTTCCATTGAAGTATTAGATCGAGTAGGTGTTTTGAACGATATTTTATCCCGTTTGAAAGATAATAATATTAACGTTTGTAGCGCCCAAGTGAAGACTTTTCCTGATGCTCCTGCGTTAATAGAATTGGGAATTGAAATTTGCGATCGCGAACAATTTGAACGAACTTGCACCCAGGTAAAAAATATTAGCGATGTGTTAAGTTTGCGTCGAATTAATAGTAAATAAGACCGCAGTTTTATTAAAACCCCGGTTTCTTGAAGAAACCGGGGTTTTTTTATAAAAACCTATGTTTATAACAAACCGCAGCTTGTCCACAGCGTTGATTATCTTCATCTAAAAGATTCCAGATTAAAGCGTCTTGAATTAAAAAACGTCTGCCACTGCTAGAAATTCTGACTCCTTGATAATTTCTCACAAATCCTTTGGCTTCTGTTTCAGCTAATAAACGATTTCGGTCTTCCTGTGCCATAGGTTCAGCCGTTTTTCGAGAAGGCATTTGGGTTAATTCTTCCCAGGTTAATTCCCAAAGTTCTAAGGCTTTTTGATTACCATAATTAAGAATTGGGTCAGGTTCAATTCCATGAGAAACTAACACAAATGGCGCATAAAATAATACTTCTGCAATGGCTTCAGGTGTTCCTTGAACATCTAACAAGGTTTCTCCTGTCCAATATTGATAACTCCTCAACAGACGTTGAGTATGCAGAATCATCCTGTCTTGTTTCCAAGGTTCAATCATAGGATTTATAACGAGGTTCAGCTAAGGTTTTCTATCAAATTCATCTATTATAGAAACATAGCGTTTACAAATCTTCATAAAATGACAACAACGACCCCCACCAAAACAACAACCTTGTTTGACTCCCTTAGCTGGGTCTGGAAAGGACATCAAATTCACTACACCGTCGCAGGAAGTGGACAACCTTTAGTCCTCATTCATGGGTTTGGCGCATCCATTGGACATTGGCGTCAGAATATTCCCGTTTTAGCCGAGGGAGGCTATCAAGTTTTTACCTTAGATTTATTAGGATTTGGTGCTTCTGCCAAACCCAATCTCGATTATAGTTTAGAATTATGGCAAGAATTACTAACGGATTTTTGGGCAGAAAAAATTCAGCAACCTGCCATTTTTATTGGGAATTCGATTGGCGCATTATTGAGTTTAATGATGGTTGCTCATCATCCTGAAATTTCCTCTGGGGCTGTTTTATTAAATTGTGCAGGAGGGTTAAATCATCGCCCAGAAGAATTAAATTTACCGTTACGAATGGTGATGGGATTCTTTACAAAATTAGTGAGTCATCCGATGATAGGGCCGTTTGTGTTTAATCAAATTCGCCAAAAACACCGAATTCGCAATACATTAAAACAAGTTTATGGCAATAAAGCCGCAATTACCGATGAATTAGTTGAGTTATTATATGCTCCTTCTAATGATATCGGTGCTCAACAAGTTTTTGCATCGATTTTAACGGCCCCTCCTGGCCCCCATCCTTCGGAATTATTACCTCAAATTCAACATCCCTTATTAGTCATTTGGGGAGAAACTGACCCTTGGACACCCATTACAGGAGCAAAAATTTATCAAGATTTAGCAGAAATCAATCCATCTGTTCAGTTTATTTCCCTTCCCAATACAGGTCACTGTCCCCATGATGAACGTCCTGAACAAGTTAATACTATTATTTTGAATTGGTTAAACCAATGCGGAAGATGATGGTTTGATTTGTAGAATTAGCAAAAAAATCTTGTAGGGGTGGCTTCTTTTCTAACGCAGATAGTGATTTGAAAACCAAACCCCTACAATAAAATATAAAAATCTATGTTATCAATCAATTATTATGGGAATTGGAAACTACCAACGACAAAAGCAATATTTTAATACGGCTCAAATTTATCAACCTTTAGAAGAAATTTATGCTGATTTAGATAGCTGGACAAATGAAATTTTTGAACAGGAATCAGAACGCTTTGGAAACGTTAATTTTTCTGTGATTCTACCGCCTTTAATGTATGAAGGTCTATTCATTAAAGGATTATATTTTAGTGAATCTGTTGATTTATTAAATAAAGTTTTACCTCAACTTTCTGATACATTCTTTTCAATTGCTGATTCCCTCTGGTGTTCCTACCCTTGGTCAAATACGGCGGATGCTTATTTTACCTTATATGATAATCCATCCCGTGAAACTTGGTTTAGAAAAACCTATCCACAACGAGCAAATAAAATTTTAATTCCGGTTTCTCATTCTGATTTTATTCATGAATATTTAATGGCTCCTCAGCCTGTTACGCTTAAAGATATTGATGTTTTATGCGTCTCTCAATTATCTCCTATTAATAATCTTCCTATTATTGCTGAGGCGTTAAAAATCTACGCCCAAAAATATAATAAACTGTTAAAAACAATATTAATTGTAGACGATAATTTTGACCTAAAATCTATTCATGAACTGAGTAGCGAATTCCAATTAGAATGGGAAAAAATTACAAATATTTTAGTTAATCCTTTCGATTATATCCAGATCATTTCTCAGGTTGATTATTATCAACAAAGACCTTTGTATTATTCTCGATCTAAAATTTGCATCATGGGTTCTATTTTAGAGGGAAAAAATAGCAGTCTTACTGAAGCGATGAGTTGTAATACTCCCGTTATTTGTTTTCAACAATTTAATCAATATGCTAGAGGTCAAGATCGAATTTTTCCTCAAAGTTCAGGGTTGTTATCAGAATTTAATCCTGAATCTTTAGCCGATACTTTACATACAGCTTTAGATAATTTAACGACTTTTAAACCTCGTCTGAATTATTTAAAATATCAAGGTCGAAAACATTTTTTTAATATTTGTTTAGATTACTTTTTCGACTATTATAGCAGGATTCCTGATTATAAGCAAGGACAAGCTTATCATAATTTATGGTTAGATTTAGCCATTCAAAACAATTATCAAATCAGCCTCCATGATTTTTTATACGGACGTTCACCGCGATCGCAAATTCAAGGATTAGTTAATATTTATAAAACCATTAACCAATGGATTAAAATTCAACCTTAAAAATCAGTTATGACAATTATGAAAACAATTAACTATAGCAAAATTATTGATTTAACCCATCAGATTCATCCGAATATTCCATTATGGCCTGGTGATCCTGCTGTTGAATTTAAAACAGTGGCGGATTTTTCGACATCCGGTTATTATTTAAGACAGTTTTCGATGGGAGAACATAGCGGGACTCATATTAATTCTCCTAAGAGTTTTTATCAAGCGGGAATGGGAGTTGATCACTATTCTCCAGAGTCTTGTATTCTTCCCGCAGTGGTGATTGATATTCGCGAAAAAGCTATCTTAAATCCCGACTCAACCTTAACCTTAAATGATATTGAGAAATGGGAGAATCAGCATCATTTTATCCCCGAAAATAGTATGGTTTTACTCTATACTGGATGGCAAGATAAATGGCATGATCCGGCTGCTTTTTTAAATCTTGATCAACAGGGTAAACCTCACTTTCCAGGGTTGGGGAATGATGCTATTCAATTTTTAACTGAACAGCGAAGAATTCAGGGAGTTGGGATTGATACTCATGGAGTTGATCCAGGTTTTGACGATAGTTTTATTATCAATAAACAGATTTTAAAAAACAACGGTTTTGTGTTAGAAAATCTAACCAATCTTAATCAACTTCCCCCCACAGGAATTACTTTGATCTTAGGAATTATAAAGCTTACAGAAGGTTCTGGATCACCTGTTTCTGTGTTAGCCTTAATTTAAACTTCCGTGATAGCGGTCTTTCTTAACTATCAATTCGGAAATTATATTATGAGTCTTGATATTAGCACAATGTCCGTCATGGTCAGTGCAGCATCTATTTTACAATCTATTACCTTGATCTTTTTCTTCTTCCTAGCGAAGCAATATCAAGGCATTGGAATTTATTCAATTGGAACTGTATTATCAGCCATTGGGTTCTTAATTTTTCCAATTCGTCCCCTTTTTATCAATCAAGAAACAATTTTATTGAATCTTCGTTTTTTAGGAAATTTATTAATTGTTTCCTCTCAAATATTATATACAATTGGAATTATTAAGTTTTTAAATCAAAAAATTAATTCTTTCTTTTTTATAGGATTAGCCAGTTTTTTCTTGATTACTGAAGTTTATTTTGTCTATTTTAAGAATAATTTTATCGCTCGAAATATGATTGCTATTTTAACAGTAGCTATTTGTTCTATTTTGGCAATTTATTATTTATTAAAGTTTAGACATGAATCTCTTTTAATCTCATCTAATTTTATTAGCATTCAGTTTTTATTAAATCTTATTTTTCTGCTCTTTCGTGCGATTATGCTTCCTGTGAGCAACACGAAGGCTCTTTTAGAGTCCAATTTGGTCAATATCATTATGTTTGGGTCTGTTTTTGTTTTAGATTACCTTCGTAATAGTGGTTTTATTATGATGGTTACTCAACGATTATTTCATGATATTCATCGATTAGCGACCCTTGATTTTTTGACCAATGCCCTTAATCGTCGAGCGATGCAACCGTATTTAGATCATGCAATTGCCCAGTTTAATCGCGGTCAAATTCCCTTTTCATTGATTATGCTTGATGTTGATCACTTCAAATTAATTAATGATACCTATGGGCATGATCGAGGAGATTTAGTGTTACAGCACCTAACAAAAATACTAAAAGAAAATCTCCGATGTCACGATCTCATCAGTCGTTGGGGAGGGGAAGAATTTCTAATTTTGTTACCGCAGACAGATCTCCAAGAAGCCTTCCTCGTTGCTAACCAACTCCGAATGAAAATTGAGGATAATCCTGCTGATCAGGGATTAATTTATTATACCATTAGTTTGGGTGTGGGCACTTTTAATCAACAATATAATGGAGTATTAGATTCTTTGTTAATCGGGATTGATCAAGCGCTTTATCAAGCCAAGCAAAACGGTCGAAATCAGGTTGTTAAAGCTTCAAATTGTTAGTTTTATAGAAAGATATAAAAAATACCACTCGATGATAGATGAGTGAGATTTATTCCAGATGTTCAATTTGGCTATTAGAAATTAATTGATTAAGTTGGCTTGCAATATAGCAATCCTAAATGAGTCATGATGATCAATCAACCTGAAACCCAAGCGCAGCAAGGCTCCAATATTACAAGCTATTTAGGATTGGTATATCAGTTCTATGACACAGCTAAATCTAATATTTCCACTCTTGAGCGATCAACCCAACGTCTGAGCGTTAAACTAGATTAACAACCCCACTTTGTTTTAAATAGCAACAGGAAAAGGTAGAGTCCATATGAAGAGGTCTTGGATGAAAATCGGGATAGCCGGGTTAGATGCCAAACAGACATTCCCCCAAAAAACCATCATCGCCAAACGAGTAGGGCGCATTTTAGGTAGTTGGATGATGGCTCAGGGACTACTATTAGGGACTCCCGCCTTCGCCAATAACACCCCAAAAACCCTAACCTACAGTCAACTGTTGCAAAAAATTGAGGCTGGGGAAGTCCAAAAAATTGCCGAAGATCCCGCGCGACAAATGGCAAAAGTCACCTTGAAGGGAGATAAAGATCAAAAGTCTTCATCGGTGTATTGGGTTTCTTTGTTTGAACAAAACCCAGAATTAATGCGGGAAATTCGGGCGAATAATGTTGAGTATGAAGTTAGCCCTACGGCCGATAATAGTGCAGCGATGGGGTTAATTATCAATATGCTGATTATTTTTGGCGTATTGGCATTTTTATTAATGATTCTGCGACGCTCTACCCAAGCATCGGGTCAAGCGATGAATTTTGGCAAATCCAGAGCTCGATTCCAAATGGAAGCCAAAACCGGAATCTTATTTGATGATGTGGCTGGAGTTGAGGAAGCCAAGGAAGAATTGCAAGAAGTCGTCACCTTCTTGAAGCAACCGGAACGCTTTACAGCCATTGGAGCTAAAATTCCCAGAGGAGTTTTATTAATTGGGCCACCGGGAACGGGAAAAACTTTATTAGCCAAAGCCATTGCAGGGGAGGCTGGGGTTCCCTTTTTCAGTATCTCTGGATCAGAATTTGTGGAGATGTTTGTTGGAGTCGGTGCTTCACGGGTGAGGGATTTATTTAGAAAAGCCAAGGAGAATTCACCTTGTTTAGTGTTTATTGATGAAATTGATGCCGTCGGACGTCAACGAGGTGCTGGAATTGGCGGGGGAAATGATGAACGGGAACAAACCCTCAACCAATTGTTAACCGAAATGGATGGGTTTGAAGGCAATACGGGAATTATTGTGATTGCTGCGACGAACCGTCCTGATGTTTTAGATGCGGCCTTATTACGTCCGGGTCGATTTGATCGCCAAGTTATGGTGGATTTACCGAGTTTTAAGGGTCGTTTAGGCATTCTCAAAGTTCATGCTCGCAATAAAAAGTTATCGGATGAGGTTTCTTTAGATGCAATTGCCCGTCGTACCCCTGGATTATCGGGGGCAGATTTAGCGAATTTACTCAATGAAGCGGCAATTTTAACCGCCCGACGTCGCAAAGAAGCAATTACTCCCTTAGAAATTGATGATGCCATTGATCGAATTACCATTGGGTTAGCTTTAACACCTTTATTAGATAGTAAGAAAAAGCGCCTGATTGCCTATCATGAAATCGGACACGCTTTATTAATGACCTTGTTGAAAAATTCCGATCCCTTAAATAAAGTCACGATTATTCCGCGTTCGGGAGGAATTGGCGGCTTTGCTCAACAAATGTTTAATGAAGAAATGGTCGATAGTGGGTTATATACGAAAGCGTGGTTAATGGATCAAATTACAATTTGTTTAGGGGGACGGGCGGCTGAAATTGAGGTATTTGGAGATGCAGAAGTGACTGTGGGTGCAAGTAATGATATTCAAACAGTGACGAATTTAGCACGGGAAATGATTACTCGTTATGGAATGTCGGATTTAGGGTTAGTCGCCTTAGAAAGTCCATCGGGAGAAGTCTTTTTAGGTCGAGGATTTCCCTCTCAATCGGAATATTCTGAAGAAGTTGCCACCCAAATTGATCACTTAATTCGATCTCTGGCATTTCAATCTTATGAAAAAGCACGAGAAATTGTTCGGGAACATCGAACATTAATTGATCAATTGGTAGAATTATTGTTAGAAGTGGAAACCTTAGAGGGTGAACAATTCCGACAACTGGTTGCAGAACAAACGCCTCTTCCTGAACGTCAGTTAGCGACTCAAAGTTAACGGGATCAGGTTTTTCTGAAACATAGATTGAACTCCTCCCTTAGCTTTTTTCCTGCAAGGAGAGAAGCTAAGGACAGAGTTTCAATAAATCTTCTTCCTGTTATAATGCTGTGATTAAATGAGGGGTTTGGGGTTTCCCCATCCCGTCGGTTAAGGCATAACTGGTTGTGAGTAAACCCATCCAAAGTTTAGGATAACGGGGTTCTAACCAAGGTTGAATTTTGCGAGTCAAATGGGGTAACCAACCGAGCAGGAAACTGAGGAAAGATAACAGCATAAATTGAATAAAATTCTTCAGCCACCGTCCGACTTCTTCAAGGGTTATAAAGTCTAAAATCCAGACTAATAATAACGGGTTAATGCTGGCAGCTTTTAACGCTAACCGAGTAAATAGCCACCAACTTGTTCGATCTTTAATAAAGGTTTCTGCAATATCTTGAGGTTCAGTGGCTAAAATCCCAAAAAAGGTATTTAAAATTGAGTTAATTTTTGCGGGAGGTAAATATTTACCTGTGGGAACCATCATTCCTTTAGAAAATAACCAGGTGACAGAAATATTCGTTTGATAAGCTCGAATTTTATCTAACCAATCTTCTGTTAATAAATCATGTTTTAAAGCAGTATTTAATAAATCGGTTAATCGAGATAAATTTCTAACTAAAGAACCGAATCCGGTAAAGACTAATGGAGATTGTAAAGAAGCAGAATCTCCGATTAAAAGTAATCGATCAAAACCAACTTTGCGATCGCGGCTTCCGCTACTAAAATGCCCCGGAATATAACCAAATGTCGGTTTTTTCCACACTAATTGATCCATTTCGCATTGACGATATTCGGGTAAAATCGTAAAAAAGTCTTCATACATTTCTAATAGAGAACCTGGGTTTTGAGGATTGACTTGATGATAGTGAAATAGATAAAAAGTTAAGTCATTTCCCGCCCCAGGAAACAGTTCCCAAATTAACTGTCTTCCCCGTGAAATATCCCCATGAGTATTTAAAACATCTCCATAGGTAGAATCCCAGACCCCCGGTTCAAACCCACCCTCAATTACGGCCCCAACGGTCGGACAAACACTATCAAACGCCCGTCCTCCGTTCAATTGCCAAGCAATGGGGGAAGCGGTTCCCATCGCATCAACTAATAAACGACCCGTGGCGTTGCGTTGGGTTTGGGTCGGAAGATGGAGAGATTGAATATTCACTAAATTCGGATTAATATCAGCTTTTAAAAATTCGGTTTCATCCCAAATTTCTCCTCCGGCTTCTTTGAGTTTTTCCCCTGATAATTTTAGTAATATCTCGACATTCAAATTAATATTTAACACCCTCGGTGTATTCAGAATTGGGGCTTTAGCAATATCAGGATTATAAGCATCAAAAAATTTATGAAAACCGTCTTTATATTCTCTAGCGATCAAACTTTCAATTTCCGATTGAGTAAATAATCCTAAATCGGTTAAACTTTTTAATTCGCTGCGAGAAATATTCCATTCTCGATTCATGCGACCAAAGGGTAAGCGTTCAATTAATAAGACTTTATAGCCTAATCTTGCCATCACTGCCGCATGGATGACGCCCAAGGCACCGCCGATATAAATTAAGTCATACTCAGGAGATTTTGATTCTGAGGAAGCTGGAGTTTTAAAGATCACTTTTTGAGGGGTTTGAGGATTTCTTACTCCTTCTCGCCACCGTTTTTCCCACCAATAAACCCGTTTGAGATCATATTCCCCATTGGGCATTTTTTTAAAATATTTGACAGTTAAGGGATAATCTTTTTCTAAGGCTTCAAAAATGGATTGTTGGGATAAATTAATCTCTGGAGGTTCAGGATATTGATAGGGAAATGTGGATCTAAGTTCGGTTTCTAAATGCTTTAAAAAAGTCTGTTCTTGGGCTTTGGGAGGTTGACCTACACGAAAGACTTTTAAATAGGTTGTGCGTTGAACTGACCAGACAAAGGTTGAGAGTTCAGGGGATTCTGTGGAATGTGCGGAAGCGGCAGAAAATTGCAGTCGAAATCCATCGGGAGTTATCATTTTTTCTCCGATTTCGGTTTGAAAATGATGTTGCAACCAAGTACAAACCTCGGAAGTTTGGGGAGTGGGAACTTCAAGATATAAAATTTCTTTTATGTTTGTCATTCTCAGCTTAACCTCGGTTGCGATAACTTCACTCTTATAAGTTGTACCATAAAAGGGTGTCGAGGAAATTTGGAGAAGCAAAAATGACTGACAAAACCCTGATCCAAAGTTTAATCCAGCAACAACGAGACTTTTTTGCAATGGGACAAACCCAGAATATCCAGTTTCGCCTTGAACAACTTTATCGTTTGAAACAAGCGATCGCATCCCATGAAGCCGAAATCATTAAAGCGGTCAAAGCAGATTTACACCGTCCCGACCTAGAAGCTTATTTAGAACTCGCTCCCGTTGCTGAAATTAATTATGCCATTAAATCTCTTAAATCCTGGGTAAAACCTCAAAAAGTTACCCCGTCTTTAACTCAATTTCCGGCTACAACCTGGATGTATCCCCAACCGTTGGGAGTTGTACTCATTATAGCACCTTGGAATTATCCTTTTCAATTAATGATTTCTCCTTTAGTGGGGGCGATCGCGGCGGGAAATTGTGCAATTTTAAAACCGTCTGAAATTAGCCAAAATACCGCTAAAATTCTAGCTCATTTAATTAATAAAACCTTTAATCCTGAAGTCGTTACCGTGATTGAGGGGGGAGTGGAAACCAGCCAAGAGTTATTAGCTGAAAAGTTTGATCATATTTTCTTTACGGGAGGAACCAGAGTCGGTCAAATTGTTATGGAAGCAGCGGCAAAACACTTAACCCCTGTGACTTTAGAATTAGGGGGAAAAAGTCCCTGTATTGTGGATGATCATATTCAATTAGATTATACAGCAAAACGGATTATTTGGGGAAAATTTGTGAATGCGGGTCAAACTTGTATTGCGCCTGATTATCTATTGGTGAATGCTGGAATTAAATCTGAATTAATCACAGCTATGACTGATTGGATTCAAAGCTTTTTTGGGGAAAATCCGGCGACGAGTCCTGATTATAGTCGGATTATTAATTCATTTCATTTTAACCGATTACAGAAGCTTTTACAAGCGGGTAAAATCTTAATAGGAGGTGAAAGTAACCCAGAAACTCAATATATTGCTCCGACGATTATTGATCAAATTTCTTGGGATGATCCGATCATGCAAGAGGAGATTTTTGGGCCGATTTTACCGATTTTAGAGTATGAGGATTTGGGAGATGCGATCGCTCAAATTAACAGCCGTCCTAAACCTTTAGCGTTATATTTCTTTTCCCAAGATCCCGATCAACAAAACCGAATTTTACAAGAAACAACATCAGGAACTTTGTGTTTAAATGATACCTTATTACAATTTAGTAGTCAAACTTTACCCTTTGGCGGAGTGGGACAAAGTGGAATAGGAAGTTGTCACGGAAAAGCCAGCTTTGATCGATTTTCCCATTATCGTAGTGTGTTAAAACAAACGTTTTTATTCGATTTACCTCTGCGTTATGCCCCCTATAAAGGGAAAGAATGGTTAATGAAAAAGCTTTTAATGTTCTCCTAAAAATCAAGGTTTTCAGGAAGGTTTTATGGGAATTTAAAAAACCATAATATTATCTCATCAAACTTCTTTGGCTGATCCTATTTTGGAGAATAAAAGCAATCATTAATCTGCTTCTTAGCCGAGGTCTAATTAGAGATTTTCATTCAATGTCCCCTGAATTAAGATAACGATTAATTAAACTTTAGTATGCACAAACATAGTTTAACATCTGTTGAGTCGCCTCACTTTGGGGTGAATAAGTCTCGTCATATTCTAGGACATACCAAGTATTGTTATTACAGTTAGCCGCCGCCGTTAAGGTTTCATTGCCAATACGATAAATAAATCGTTTTCCTTCGCGTCCAGCAAAAATACTATCCGCATCAACATAAATATTTTCTCCCGTTGATGCTTTACCCATATAAACCCAATTTTCAGCTAAGGCGGGATAGAAAGCTGTAAAAATGCTGAGAATACCAGTGACTAAAACGCTGACTTTTAATTTATTCATCAGTTTTCCTCTTAGGCTCAGACTGATTATATATTAGCTTAAGCCTAGAGATTTTGACTCAATCGTATAGAAAGTTAACCTTTAGTAACGGTCATTTTTTAGACCTATAAAGTTGATAGTTAAATTAAAACTGCCCCACTTCTAAGGGATATTTTTCCGAGGTAGAAAGTTGATCTAATTGTTGCCAAACCTCTTGTAATAAACTATCTAATCCGATACCTGCCACCGCAGAAATCTGAAAAATTGAGTCTTGATGTAAGGCTTGCAATTGAGAAGTTAGGGTCTTAATTTCTTCACTATCGATATCCACCGCATCGACTTTATTAAATGCTACAATTTGCGGACGTTCTCCTAAACCTCGACCATAGGCTTTTAATTCCTCTTGAATGGTTTGATAATTTTCAATCGGGTTACTATCGGTGATATCAATTAAATGCAATAACACGCGAGTTCGTTCAATATGACGTAAAAATTCATGTCCTAAGCCGGCGCCTAAATGAGCACCTTCAATTAACCCCGGAATATCGGCAAAAACGGTTCCATCTCCCGTGGGTTTTCTCACGACTCCCAAGTTAGGAATTAAGGTGGTAAAAGGATAATCAGCAATTTTAGGACGGGCTGCGGATAAGGCAGAAATTAATGTTGATTTTCCAGCATTGGGTAAACCAATAATTCCCACTTCTGCTAATAGTTTTAATTCTAATCTTAACCGTCGTTGTTCACCTTCTAAACCGGGTAAAGCATATTCTGGGGCGCGATTTCGATTACTGAGAAAATGTTTATTTCCTAATCCACCTTTTCCGCCTGCTGCGACACAAAGCTGTTGATTTTTTTCGATTAAATCCCCTAATATTTCATCGGTATTTGCATCATAAATAACGGTTCCTAATGGCACTTGAATTAAACAATCTTCTCCATTAGCCCCGGTCATATTTTTAGGGCCGCCTCGTTTGCCATTTTCACCTTTAAATTTATGATTATATTGAAAATCTAATAAGGTTTGTAGATGTTCAACGGCGACTAATATCACTGAACCACCTTTGCCGCCATTTCCTCCTGCTGGCCCCCCAGCCGGAACATATTTTTCCCGTCGAAAAGCAACGACTCCATCGCCTCCTTTTCCGCCTTCAACTTCGATTTCAACTTGATCAATAAATTGCATTTTATTTTGAGGTCAATTTAGATATTGAGTTAATTCTAACACTGATAACTGATCACTGGTGCATCGTTCTTAGCTGCGATTGGCTTGAAAATAATAATAGGTTGCCATGGGAACAACCGTCGCTACAACTAACAAAACGACTACGATAATGGTAGCACTGGTATCGTTGGTTTCTTCGGCAGATTTAAAGGTACTCTCAACGTTAATATTATCTTCTTCTTTGCGAGCACCGGGATCGGGTTTTCCTGATAAAATTGTGGCTAGGCGATCGCTGGCTGCAATAAACGCTTCATTATATTTATTTCCTTTACGGAGTGGATATTTTAAAGTGTCTTGAGCGACACTTTCAGCGATGTCATCGGTTAATAAGGATTGAGCTTTTTCTCCGGTTTGAATGGCGCTATTATTCGTGACCGTATCCAAAACTAATAAGATTTGATTAGCTGCACTCTCAGGAGTTGGAAACCATTTTTGAAACACTTTTTCAGTAAAAGTATCAATCGTTTCACCATAATCTAAACGGTGAACGGTCAAAAATCGAACTTCATAACCGGTCTTTTTGGCTAAGTCCGATAAGGTATTATTTAAACGTCCTTCGGTACTGCGGCTGAGAACGTCATCCATTTCTACCACCCAAGTTTCATCGGTTCCTGATAAAGCTGGAACTTGATAAACTCCGGTTGCTAAAGCTGGAGTCGCCCAAAAACTGACGAGAATTGTTAAAACCAGGGAAATGATGAATCCGGGTAATAACTGTCCTCGATTTAATCTTGTTTTAAGGTGTTGTATCATTGTCAAAATTGATGATATAAGTGCAAGGTTCCCCCTATTAACTATACAAGATCAGCGTGATTCTTTGGCGGTTGAGGATTAACCCTTGAGGGTAAAAATCCCAAACCTATTGCCAATCCCGCCTGAACCGTGAACAATAAACAATTAATCTAAAACTGATTGCTCCCCGTAGTTTATGACAAGTTTGTTTGATGTTGAACATTTGAAGGTTGCCTATCCCCACAGCCGAACTCCTCAAAATTGGGCGGTGAATGATGTCTCCTTTTCCCTACAACCCGGAGAACGCTTAGGGCTCGTGGGGGAGTCCGGTTGTGGGAAATCCACCATTGGACGGGCAGTAATGCGGTTGTTACCCCCCACAAGCCAAATTGAAGGCCAAGTGAGATTTGAAGGACAACCCGTATTTGACATGGATGGGGTACGGTTGCGGCAATTTCGCGGGGAAGCGGTGGCTTTAGTATTTCAAGACCCGATGACTCGTCTTGACCCGTTAATGACCATTGGGGATCATTGTTTAGAAACCTTAAAAGCTCATCGTCCAAAATTATCGAATACTCAAGCTAAAAATAAAGCTTTAGAAATCTTAGAAGCGGTGAAAATTCCGGCTGAACGTTGGTCACAATATCCTCATGAATTTAGCGGGGGAATGCGTCAACGAGTTGCTATTGCTTTAGCCTTATTACTTGAGCCGAAATTAATTGTAGCCGATGAACCCACTACCAGTTTAGATGTGACGGTTTCGGCTCAAATTTTAAAGGAATTAACCCGACTTTGTGAAGAACGGGGAACAGCAATTTTATTAATTTCCCATGATTTAGCAATGGTGGGAGAATATTGCGATCGCATTGCCGTAATGTACCAAGGAAAAATGGTAGAAATGGGTGCATCTCAAACGGTTTTTAAATCTCCCCAACATTCCTATACCCAATCGTTATTAAAAGCGGCATTACATTTACAGGATATTGAAGCAAAAGTAGAAACGGTTCAATTTGCTCTAAAACCGTTATTATCTCTTCAAAATTTACAACAATATTATACCCTGGAATCAGGATTAATTCAACAGTTTTTTTCTAAACAAAAGAAATCCGTGATTAAAGCCGTTGATGGCATTAATTTAGATCTTTATCGAGGGGAAATCTTAGGCTTAGTGGGAGAGTCAGGCTGTGGAAAAACCACCTTATCTCGGACAATTTTACAATTAATTCGAGCAACGAATGGCGCTGTTAAATTTTTAGACACGGATTTAACTCAATTATCCCGTGAACAAGTCCGAAAATATCGCCGTCAAATGCAAATGATATTTCAAGATCCCCATGCTTGTTTAAATCCGATGATGACGGTCGGTGAAAGTATTGCTGACCCGCTTTTAATTCATGAATTAGCTACGCCTGAAGAAGCAAAAACCCAAGTTTTAGCCATGTTAAAACGGGTGGGATTAACTCCTGAAACAGAATTTTATCAACGCTATCCAGGGGAATTATCCGGTGGACAACAACAACGAGTTGCGATCGCCAGAGCATTAATGACTCGTCCGCAATTATTAATTTGTGATGAACCTGTGAGTATGTTAGATGCCAGCGTTCAATCCCAAGTTTTAGAGTTAATGTTAGAATTAAAAGAAGAGTTTAATTTAACTTATTTATTTATTACGCATGATTTATGGGTAGCTCGGTTTTTATGTGATCGAATTGCGGTGATGAATGGCGGTAAAATTGTTGAATTAGGGGCAACAGAAGAGTTATTTATGAATCCTCAACATCCCTATACTAAAACTCTGTTATCGGCTGTTCCTTCCCTGTCTAAATTAGAACAATAAATCAGTAAAAAAACAAATAAATCAGCTTAAAAACATGAAAAAATTGGTTTTAATTGGGGGAGGACATAGCCATGCGATCGCCCTAAAACAATGGGGAATTAATCCCCTTTCTGATGTCAAATTAACCTTAATTACTAATGTGATTAAAACCCCCTATTCAGGAATGTTACCGGGGTATATCGCCGGATTTTATAGTTTTGATCAATGTCATATTAATTTACAATCCTTAGCTCAATTTTCCCAAGCTCAATTTGTGCTTGATCAAGCGATTAATTTAGATTTAGAAAACAATATTGTTATTTGTAAAAATCAAGCTTCTATTCCTTTTGATCTTCTATCCATTGATATTGGGAGTACACCTACAACCGTAACCATTCCGGGTGCAACTCAATATACAATTCCACTGAAACCGATCTCCGAATTTTTGCAATATTGGCATCAATTAATTGATGAAATTCAGCAAAATTATCAACAAAAAATTCGGTTAGCTATTGTGGGAGGTGGTGCGGGAGGAGTCGAATTAGCATTTAATATTCACAGTCGTCTAACTCAAATTTATCAACAAGCTAATCAACCCTTAAATAACATAGAATTACATCTGATTTATCAAGGAAAACGATTATTAGCTGATCGTCCTATTTCCTTAAGTCAAAAAGTAGAAAATCTTTTGAGAAACCGTCAAATTAAATTACATTTTAATGAAACCGTTTCTCAAATTGATCAAAGTCAAAATCAGGGAAAAAAAATTCACTGTCAATCAGGATTTACCTTAGAGTGCGATCGTATTTTTTGGGTAACACAAGCATCCGCCTCTCCTTGGGTTAAAAAAACCGAACTCGCAACCGATGAAAAAGGATTTATTTTAGTTAATCATTACTTACAATCGATTTCTCATCCCCAAGTTTTCGCCGCCGGAGATATCGCCACAATGGTTAATAATCCTCGTCCGAAAGCGGGAGTTTTTGCTGTCCGTCAAGGTCAACCGTTATTGAATAATTTAAAACGAAGTTTACAAGATCAACCTTTAAAACCGTTTATCCCGCAACAGGAATTTTTAATTTTAATTGGGACAGGAGATCAAAAAGCGATCGCGTCTAAAGGAAAGTTAAATCTAGGATCAAGTTCGTTATTATGGCGATGGAAAGATTATATTGATCAAAAGTTTATGAAACAGTTTCCTTGCTAATAAAGAGGGTTGGGAGGGACGCAGGGCTGTTTCATTTTCTAGGAAAAACTGTATGACCTCTCCCCCTAACCCCCTCTCCTGCAAGGAGAGGGGAGAATTTCTGTTACTCTTAAATAAGAAGTTTGATTTAATAATATTAATTACTCCCCCTTCCGAATAAAAACATTCTTCCTTTTCCCTCTCCTTGTAGGAGAGGGTAGGGAGAGGTGGGAAGGGGGCTGGGGGGTTAGGTCACAGAGGTTTATGAGAGAGAATGAAACAGCCCTGGGGACGGACGCCACCCCTACGGGTTTTATCGCAAATTATAGGATTTTAAAGCAGATTCAAGAGTAGACCAACTTAATAATGCACACTTCATCCGAATGGGAAATTGAGCAAGAGTGCTGAACACATTCAGTTTTTGCAAAGGGAAATTAAATTGATAATTTCCTTGAATTAAATTAAAAAAATCTTGAATAATTAACAAGGCTTCAGCAATGGTTTTTCCTATTAATAATTCAGCCATTAAATCAGCCGATGCGATGGAAACAGCACAACCTTTTCCTTGAAATTTAATATCTGTAATTGTATCCCCGGTAGCATTAAATTGAACAGTTAACTGAACACTATCTCCGCAGGAAGGATTATTTTTTTCAGAGGATAAATGAATCAAGTTTGTTGTCCCTCGATGTCGAGGTTTTTGAGCGTGTTCTAATATAACTTGCTGAGAAATATGGCGTTGGGAATCATTAACAGTCATCGTCTTATTATTCAGATTCAGAATTAAAGTTTAACAAATTTTCGTAGTCTTGGGGAGTATCAATATCAAAAATCCCCAATGGGAAAGGTACAATTGAACGATGATGAGAATATTTATGAATTAAAGATTTTGCTCCTGTTGTTGTGTCTAAATTCATTAACTCTTCAAATAAACGATTAGAAAATAAAGCGGGAACTCCTAAAATATTTTTATATTCAGATACAACCATCAAAGGTTGAATTGGTTGATAGATTTCTACGAGTTTATCAATGATTTGCGAAGAAATAAAGGGTTGATCACAGAGGGTAATCACCACTGCTTCACTATCGGGTTGAATGCGTTTAAGTTCTTTGAGTCCTGTTTGAATAGAAGCACTCATTCCTTGTTCCCAATTCGGATTTTTAACCGTAAAAATCGGGTAAGAATTGATCTCTAACTTGATTTTTTCTACTTGTGAACCTAAAACAACAATAATCGGACGACATCGGGAATTTAACGCTTGTTCAACGGTATGGGTTAACAAGGTTTTTCCGTTAAATAATAACAGTTGTTTGGGTTGACCTAAACGAGTTGAAGCCCCGGCGGCTAAAATAATTAAACCTATTTTTAATCCGGTCATGATTGATGAATTGACCCCACTCGATATTTTAATGATCCGCCTAAACGATTCGATAAAACTCCTTGAATTTCTGCTAAAATAGAAAGTGCTATTTCTGAGGGAGTTTCTGCCCCAATATCTAATCCGATGGGACTATAGAAATGATGTAGCGGTATTGAGTTTAAGTTCAATTCGCTGTTAAGTTCCTGTAGAATTTGTTCGCTCCGTTTTCGAGAACCTAATAATCCAATATAAGGTAAAGAGGATGGAAGGAGAAATTTTAATAAACTGCGATCGCAGATATAATTATGAGTCATGATGACGGCTACGGTATAATTATCAAAATCAGGTAAAATTTGACTAGAATTTGTTTCGATTTCGTCGGGATGGGCAATAATAATTTGATCTGCTAAGGGAAAACGCAAGGCGGTTGCAGTATCCGGTCGATGATCAATAAGGGTTACGATCCAACCCAGTTCTTTCGCTAAATTAACTAAGGGAATGGCATCTTCACCCGCCCCAAATATCAACAAAGAAATAGCAGGTTTAATCATATCTATTAATCCCTTAATTTCTGTTTGATTCCAGAAATAGGTTTTCACCTGGGATTGTTGGTTAATGAGAGCAGTTTGAGTATCTTGAATGATATTCTCAGATAATTTTGAATCTTCAATCTGGTTAATTATTCTCCCAGTTTGATCAACAAATGTCTTCAAACTCATTAATATTTTAGCATCTTCTTCAATTGAGAATAATGTTGCGATCGCCCCTAATTTGCGATGATTTAAACATTCATCCATCCATTGAATTTGAAAACTATTCTCATCTAAGGGTTCAATTAAAACCTGAACAATCCCATTACACCCTAATCCCAAACCTAAAATAATATCTTCTGGTGCAGTGGTATCATAAGTAATAACTTGGGGTTGACCTGTTTTTATGACTTGTTTTGCCCATTCACAGACATCATTTTCTAAACACCCTCCACTAATAGAACCCACTCGTTTTCCATCTTCAAAAATTAACAATTTTGCCCCAATTTGACGATAAGCAGAACCCTGAATATTAACAACAGTAGCTAAGGCTGTTTTTTGATGATTATTCTCAGCTTGATTAAACGCTTCAATAATCGCTTTAAGTTCATTCATAAAATTGGTTGCAGGTTTCAGATCTGTAGTAAACTGACCGGAATTCCATCGATTTCAACAAATCAAAAAGTCAGAGATTTGCCTGTTGATCACCAAAAGAACATCAAGGCTAACCTTGCTTCTTAAAAAATTCTATCTCTACCGAGAGAACAGGCGATCAAGACTTAATCTCTAGGATAGGGATAGTTCCCGAAATCACTCAAAAGTTAACAAATCAGAGCATCAATATTATGTACAACACAAAAGCTTATGCCGCAGCCAGTGCAACATCACCTTTGTCCTTGACCCAAATCGGGCGACGCGCTCCCACCGAACACGACGTACAGATGGAAATCCTCTTCTGTGGGATCTGCCACTCCGACGTCCATTCAGTGCGTAACGAGTGGAGTAACTTCATGTCTACCACCTATCCGATTGTCCCTGGTCACGAAATTGTCGGTCGTGTTACCCAGGTGGGCTCCGCAGTGACGAAGTACAAACCGGGCGATCTCGCGGCGATTGGCTGTATGGTTGATTCAGACGGGATCTGCCCGAATTGCAAAGCGGGTTTTGAGCAGTTTTGCTCGAACATGATCCTCACCTACAATTCTCCAGACAAACATCTCGGAGGCGTTACTTATGGAGGCTACTCTGATAACATCGTCGTGGATGAACGTTTTGCTCTGCGAGTCCCAGACAACCTCGATCTTGCAGGAGTGGCGCCACTGCTCTGCGCTGGAATTACAACCTACTCCCCTCTGCGTCACTGGGGCGTTACCCAAGGAAAGAAAGTCGGTGTCGTCGGTCTGGGTGGGTTAGGACACATGGGGGTAAAATTTGCCCATGCCTTCGGCGCCGATGTTGTCGTCTTTACAACTTCACCCAATAAGAAAGAAGACGCCCTCCGTCTCGGTGCTGACGAAGTGGTTGTCTCTCGCAATGCGGACGAGATGCAGCAGCACGCAGGCAGTTTCGATTTTATCCTTGATACCGTCTCCGCCAAGCACGATATTAACGCCTATCTCAACCTACTCCGTCCTGATGGCAATGTCACCCTGGTGGGCGCACCGCCAAACCCCCTAGAAATCCCAGCATTTAGCTTGATCATGGGGCGTCGCAGTCTCTCAGGCTCCATCATCGGTGGCATCGCCGAAACCCAGGAAATGCTCGACTTTTGCGGCGAACACAATATTACTGCCGATGTCGAAGTTATTCCCATCCAGAAGGTTAACGAAGCTTACGAGCGACTTCTCAACTCCGATGTTAAGTACCGCTTTGTGATTGATATGGCATCGCTGAAAACCGAGTGAACAGGATTCTGTTTAGGTGCTTAACAGCTTATCGGGAGTTAGGGGTAAATCTCGCAGTCGCTTTCCTGTGGCATGATAAATGGCATTGGCGATCGCAGCCGAAACCCCGGTAATCCCGATTTCACCACAACCTCTGGCCCCCACCGAGTTAAAATTCAGATCCGGTTCCCCCACAAAGGACACCTGAATTCGAGGAATATCCGCATGGACAGGAATGTGATAGGTTGCCAAATCATAAACCACAGGTAATCCGAGATGGGGGTCAAGCTGACATTCCTCCATCAACCCATCCCCAATGCCCATAATCACAGCACCTCGAACTTGGCTGGCGGCGGCTTTGGCGTTGAGTACCCGACCAATATTCATCACCGAAACCCAGCGTGTAATTTGAACGCGACCCAAGGGTTCATCCACTTCCACCTCACAAAAATGAGCCCCCCAAGATTGAAACGCCCATTTCTGGCCTTCCATTCCCGGTTGAGATGAACCCGTTGCTTCTAAAAACGGTTGTCCTGAACCCCGTAACACCTGTAACGCCTCCGTCGCGGTTTTGGCATTCACTTGTTTTAAGAGTTCTTGACAAGCATTGACAACGGCGGGAGCCAAGGTTGCCGTCATCATCGATCCCCCAGCAATGCCCCCATTCGGTAAGCGAGAATCCCCGATTTCAATCTGAATGTTCTCAACGGGTAAATTGAGGGTTTCCGCCGCACTAATCGTAATCATCGTATAAGCACCCGTCCCCATATCGTTCGCAGACGTCAAGACTAGGGCTGTACCATCGGGGAATAAACGTACCGTTGCCGACGCCATCGCCCGCCAACCCGGAAAGGTCGCCGCCGCCATTCCCCAGCCCACCCATTTCCCCTCACGGGTGAGGCTGCGAGGGTGTTGGGGGCGATCTTTCCAGCCAAATTGTTCGGCGCCTAACTGCAAACACTCGGCAAAATGTTTCGCGGAAAAAGGCAGTTTAGTGCGTTGGTGGAGGGTTGTGGCATTTTTTAACCGGAATTTAACGGGATCGAGTCCCAACTTCCAGGCGAGTTCGTCCATCGCCGATTCTAAGGCAAACATTCCGGGTACTTCCCCTGGAGCTCTCATATAGGTGGGCATTCCCATATTTAAAATCGCAATTTCTTGTTTTAGCGATAAATTTTCGGCGGTATACATCACCGGAGTCACCCCAATGCAATTTTCAGCCCAAGTCGGATTTACAGGAGAAGTATAGGATTTGGCGTGATGTTCAATAGCCACCAGTTGACCGTCGGAGGTTGCCCCGATTTTGAGGTGTTGTTCTGTTGCTGAACGATTTCCGGCAATGGTTGTCACCTGTTGACGCGGTAAAACCACTTTCAAGGGGCGTTGGATTTCCCGGGCAACGGCCGTACAGAGAATACTATGGGGCCAAGGAAAGACTTTCGCCCCAAAAGCCCCACCCGTATAAAGACTAATCACCCGCACCTGGTCTAGGGGAAGGTTAAATAAGGTGGCGTAGGTTTTTTGGTGCAGCATCACCCATTGGGTGTGTTCATAGATGGTTAACTGGTTCTCCTGCCAATGGGCAATAATGGCGTGGGGTTCCATCATGGCATGGAGTTCCATAGCCGTTGTGTAGGTGGCCTCAATCTGATATTCAGCCGTTGCTAAGGCGGTGGCGGTGTTCCCTTGTTCTAAACCGGGTGTTCGAGGAGCAGTGATAAATGAGGCATCTTTAGGATTAATCACAGGGGTTTCACTTTCATACTCCACCTGAACTAAGGTGGCTGCATGGCGGGCACGTTCTGGAGTATCAGCCACCACTAACCCAATAATTTGCCCCCCGTAGTGAATTTCAGCATCAGCTAGGGGATAACGGGGTTCGTAGATGTGGGATGAAAACCAATCATTGGCGGCGGGGGTGAGTTGGGGCATATTCTCCGCCGTGGCAATATACAGCACCCCTGGGGACACTTGAGCTTGTTGGAGATCCAGGGTTTTGATTCGACCTTTGGCAATGGTGGCGGTGATTAACGCACCATAAACCAGTCCCGAAATTTGATGTTCTGCCGAATAGGTGGCGCTTCCGGTGACTTTAGCTTGTCCCTCATAGCGGTTAACGGATTTTCCTATCACATTACTCATTTTTCTGCTCCTTTTTGAACCGATGCCATTAACGCTCGTTCGATCGCCCGTTTTGCCATTTCAATTTTAAAATCGTTATGCTCTAGGGGTTGAGCTTCTTGTAACGCTAAATCAGCAGCTTGTTTAAATGAATCAAGGGTTGCAGGTTGACTTTGTAAAAACTGTTCTGCCACCATAGCCCGCCAGGGTTTATGAGCCACTCCCCCCAAGGCGATCCGAACCGTCTCAACCTGCCCATCCCGAACGTCAATGGCTGCGGCGACGGAGACTAAGGCGAAACTGTAGGAGGTGCGATCGCGCAGTTTCAGATAAACACCAAATTTAGCAACGGGAAGATTCGGTAAAATTACGGCTGTAATCAGTTCGCCGGGTTGTAAATGGGTATCTTGTTCGGGGTTATTTTCGGGTAAACGGTGGAATTCTGTGATCGGGATTTCTCGTTTTCCTGATAATTTTTCTACTTCCACAACGGCATCTAAGGCAGCTAAGGCGACACAAAAATCCGAAGGATGGACAGCGACACAGTGTTCACTGGCTCCTAATATGGCGTGTAGGCGGTTAATTCCAGTTCTGGCAGAACAACCGCTTCCGGGGTTGCGTTTATTACAGGGAAAAGCGGGATCGTAAAAATAGGAACAGCGTGTGCGTTGTAGGAGATTTCCCCCAACGGTGGCGACGTTCCGAATTTGTTGGGATGCACCGGATAAAATCGCACGGGAAAGCAAGGGATAGTCCCGGCGAATGATGGGATGATCCGCAACGGCTGTGTTACTGGCTAATGCACCGATTCTTAATCCCCCTGTAGACAGAGATTCGATCTGCTGCATCTGAAGACGAGAAATATCAATCAGGTGAGAGGAGGGTTCGAGATATCCTTTTAAGCGATCGATTAAATTGGTTCCTCCTGCGATCACCGTTGCTTGGGGGTTTTCTCGGATTCCTTGTAGGGCATCCTCTACGGATGTTGCGCGACTATAAGTGAAATTTCTCATATCAGTTATCTCTCACCAACACTAAAGCCTCCGCAGGTGGGGGAGTTTGTCCGATTACCTGTTGCATGGCTGCCA
>NZ_JBJUDF010000264.1:0-2873 GCF_046067725.1 Planktothrix sp. | reverse complement strand
GGTGGGTAGGAAACGACAGCGTTCGGCTTGGGAAGGGGCGAGGATGGTAAAACGAATCCCCTCATCAATTAAGGCTCTGACGGTGGCAAGATCGATCGCCGTTTCCGCCAGCCACATCCCCTCTGGTTCTCGCCCGAAGCGAAAGCGAAATTCTTCCTTACCCCAGCGAATTTGGGTATATTTGTCCCGCTCGTTTGCCAGGGGTAATATTATATGATTGTAAGCCTGGGCGATCGCATTACCGTGCCCGTTGAGGCGTTTACAACTTTTGCGGTCAGCTTCCAGGATTTGCTGATACACTTCCTGATGGTGGGTTGCCAGCCAAGACATCAAGGTAGGACCAATATTGAAGCTCAAATACTCGAAGTTGTTGGCCAGACCAGATAAGTAGCCCTGATTGTTGAGAATTCTGGCAAAGGCATTGGGACGATAGCATTCATGGTGAATTCGTTCATTCCAGTTATGATAAGGTGCTGCACTGGATTGACGTTCAATAACATTAAGATAGGGATTTTCACGGGGCGGTTGATAAAAATGTCCGTGAATGGTGACATAAACTCCGGTAGCGGTGGGTTGGGGATCAAATTCAAGAGGTTGAGTTGATTTTGACCCCGCCAGATTTAGGTTTGTATCAGCAATTCCAAACGTCGGAGAATTCGGTGTAGAAACCATGCAAGTGTAATCCTATAAAATAAAAACAATTCCAGAAATCGCAAGAAAAGCTTTAAGTTTGAGCCGATTCAAAAATCATAGGTTTTGATGCTCCAGCCCAAAATTAACGTTAAACGTTCAGAAAAACATAGCCATGCTATCAAATCAAAAACAAGATTAAGCTTTTGTAGCCATTTTTAGGAAGAATAAACGTCTTTTCATCGGGTTTAATTCCGTACAATTTGAAGAGACAGTTGTGAAATTTTAGGATCAAATTGTTGACTGATGTGATTGTATAATAGTTAAAATTGAAAGCTCTGGCAAGGAAAGTTAAAAAAATTAATATTTGTTTATATCACTTTGCAGTAGAGATAGGTGTTGTTAGATTTTTTATTATTCATTAAGCCTCAGTTTAAACTCACCTTAAGAAATCCTTTTTAATCGTAGAAATCAATAGTACGATAACAGCAGAGAACAGATCATCCCTGAAATAAGATTGATTCAACGGATAAAAAATCGCTCTGGGTTGGGAATCATCTTAATGTTTGCAAATCCTGACTTGTTCTAACATCAGGAGATCAACCGTTGATTTGATTCTCAATCCCTCAATCATCAGTTTTGTATTCTTCCATTCGCAGTCAACTCCATGTTCAATACCAAAACCCTACTATCAACCTTGTTAATCTTTGTCCCGATTTCCATCGCCGCTCACTTTTTAGAGTGGGGATCAACCTTTGTCTTCATCACTTCCGCCTTAGCCATTATTCCCTTAGCGGGTTGGATGGGAACCGCTACAGAAGAAATCGCCGTTGTCCTTGGCCCCAATTTAGGCGGATTGTTAAATGCCACCTTTGGAAATGCAACAGAATTAATTATTGGAATTGTGGCTTTAAATGCGGGATTAGTTGATGTGGTGAAATCCAGTTTAGTCGGGTCAATTATGGGAAACCTACTCTTAGTCATGGGGTTATCAATGTTCTTAGGGGGTTTACGCTTCAAAGAACAAAAATTCCAGCCGGTTGTTGCCCGTTTAAATGCCTCGGCGATGAATTTAGCCGTGATTTCTATTTTAGTGCCAACAGCCGTTGATGTAACCTCCATCGGCATCAAGGAAGCCACCATGCAAACCCTTTCGGTGGCGGTCGCTGTGGTTTTGATTACGGTGTATATTCTCACCCTGTTGTTTTCAATGAAAACTCACTCCTATCTTTATGACGTCGGGGTGGCTGAAGTCGATGAAGATGGAACTATTACCCCTGAAGAAGTCGGACATGAGGCGGAGAAAGTAAATCTTACCCTGTGGATTGGGATTTTACTTCTAGCGACGATTACCGTTGCCTTTGAATCAGAATTATTAGTTGATACCTTGGAAGAAGCAACCTCCCGTTTAGGGTTAACAGCACTCTTTACCGGAGTGATTTTAGTTCCCATTATTGGCAACGCCGCCGAACACGCCACCGCCGTTACTGTTGCCATGAAAAATAAAATGGATTTATCCGTCTCCGTTGCCTTGGGATCGAGTTTACAAATTGCTTTATTTGTGGCTCCTGTGTTAGTTTTGGCAGGATGGATCTTAGGCAAGCCGATGGATTTAGATTTTAATCCCTTTGAATTAATGGCTGTTGCGGTTTCTGTGTTAATTGCTAACTCGGTAAGTTCTGATGGTCGTTCAGATTGGCTAGAGGGAGCTTTACTGTTGGCGGCTTATACGGTGATCGGAATTGCCTTTTATTTCCATCCGATTATTGAAGGTTATTCAACAGTGTAAGTTTTGTTAACAGACACTAACGTATGCTATAGTTTGAAACATGGCATACATACCACTCAGAAAAGCGGTCGAATTTCTGGGTCTGCATCCAAATACGTTGAGAAAATACGCCGATGAAGGGAAGATCAAAAGTATCAAAAACCCGGCAGGGCAAAGACTCTATGATGTCGAATCCTATATACGGGATACAGTTGGAGCTACCACTGTTTGCTATTGCCGGGTCAGTTCAACAAAACAACGAGACGACCTCGATAGACAAGTTGCTTATATGCAATCAATCTATCCAGATGCAGAAATTATCCGAGATATCGGCTCAGGACTTAACTTCAAAAGGAAAGGATTGCAAGGGTTACTGGTCAGACTTATGCGAGGCGATAAGCTCACGATTATTGTTGCCTGTCGAGACAGATTATGTCGATTCGGATTTGAAATATTCGAGTTTATGGCAGAACAA
>NZ_JBJUDF010000263.1:0-8986 GCF_046067725.1 Planktothrix sp. | reverse complement strand
GAAATATTCGGGAAGAGGGTATAAGAATCCTGTCAACAAATACCGTAGGGCATACGGAAATTCAAGCTTGTGGAGAGGATGTAAGACTAATTAGTGCTTGCATTAAAAAGCATTCTTCTATGAAACAAGAATCCCCCGTCACAGCGTAGCTTGACGGGGGAGTGTCAAAACACGGTATCAATACTGAATTTATTTCTAATCCAAAATAGCTTGATGGGATAGTGCTGAGAGTAAATACTTATTCTCCTCGATCAACCCAAGGTTGAATCTACCCTGAATCATCATTTGAGGGAAGATTGATTCCTCAAGTTCTTGATAAAATGCTATAGTCGTCGCCCAAATAGCGTGATGAAGTCTTTTCCTTTGTCTTCCCGACTTTCTATCCCCTGCTATAAACTGGTTATATTCTCAGTTGGAGGGAAGGTTTCTAATGCTGGATGAAGGTGTAGTTAAGTATTCCTGTGAATGTATTCCAGGGGAAAATGTTGCGGTCGAGTTAATAGAATCTTTAATGATCTGGCGCGATCGCATTCATGAATTAGGATTGATTGGAGTTTATGAAAATGGCATCGGGTTCGGGAATATTAGTATTCGGATTGCTAATACTTTACAATTTATTATTTCAGGAAGCCAAACCGGACATTTAGCTAAACTTGATCCCGACCATTACACTGTTGTGACTGAGTTTAATATTGAACAAAATCATCTCACCTGTTGTGGGCCAATTCAAGCGTCTTCAGAATCCTTAACCCATGCGGCGATTTATCGTTATGAACCGAATATTAATGCTGTGATTCATGTTCATCACCCCCAATTGTGGCGAACGTTATTAAATCAGGTTCCGACAACTCGCAAAGAAGTTCCCTATGGAACACCCCAAATGGCACAAGAAATGTTCAGATTATTTGAAGAAGAAAATTTACGGGAAAAGAAAATCTTGGTCATGGCTGGACATGAAGATGGATTTCTGACTCTAGGGAAAGACTTAAACGAAGCCGGAGAAATACTCATGAACTATTGTCGTTTTTAGACACAATTATGATATTAAAAAACCCGCCTAAGCGGGTTAACTTTATTGTTTATTGTCTTGCAATCTCAAAATTTAAATGCCATTAATTAGGCTTTAGTTGGGGCATTAACTTCTGTAGTAGGAGTTGAATCAGCGGGTTGTTCTTGTTTTTTCTCACTTGCCGATTGAACTTGTTTCAAATGAATGGTATTCACCTGAACAATAAAGTTTTCAATGGCTCTTTGAGCTTTTTTAGACAGTTGAGCATCTTCCATCGCATCATATTGATAGAGGGTACTCACCCCTAAGATAAATTTCTCCTGTTCCGCTTCTAATAATTCCACAGCCGTATTCGCTGCAACCCAATTTTCTTGAAAAGGAAAAGAGGTGACAATACTGGCAACAATCGCTGCAATTGCTGGACAAATTACAGGCAACCATTTTAACCAAGATACCCCAGCTTCCAGTTTATCCACTAACACTAAAATTGGAGTTACACCGGATAAAACAATTGTAGCAGTTTGGGAAACATAGTAAATATTTCGGCAATCTCTTCGAGTCTTTTTATAGTCATCAATTAACTCCTGAGCATATTCTAATGCTTGGATTCTCGCGGCGGTAATCACCGAGTTATCCATAGGATTATTTTCACCTATTAAATTACTGGTTAAAATCGTATACAGTGCAGCATTTTTCTTCATTTTAGACAGTTTAGCTGACTGTTGATAGTTCTGAAAAACCTGCCGATTAATTAAGAACAAACAAATCCAAGTTGCTACTAAAATAATTTCATAAATTTTAGCAACTTGCAACTCAGGAACAAAAATATTGATGAATGCTGCGCCTACAAAACCAGCCAAAGAAAAATATTCAACAATTTTTAACAGCAGTAACAAGGTGGAGTTAGGTGAACTGTAGTAATCCTCAAAGGTGTTACTCATTGACGTTGGGTTCGTCTCTGTCAGATTAGTCATGGGTTCAAGGTTAGCTGAATATGCTCAACCATATTAATCAATATCCTACATCTTTTGCAAGAGGATAGTTTTGAGTATTTCTTAAGAATCAGAATACAGTTTAGGGAGTTGAAACCCCATCAAAAGCTCTATCGTCTGTTAAATTTTATGAACGTTTGACCAACTTACTAAATATAATACAAATGTATTACAAGTAAGGTGAATCAACTTCAACTGTGTATTGAGTTAGTTTCTCAACAGGGGTTTCAGTTGATTTGAGTAGTGACAGGTTCACCAAGATTGAGCTTAATTAACCCAGTTCCAGGAGAACCAGCCCCTACCTCTTAACGGTTTAGTATTAAGGTGATTTAATAATATAATCAGAAGAAATGGGTTTTACTTTTCCTTGATAAACTAACCCTTGATAAATCATCGATGCCACTTCACCATAGGTGGCAGATTGATTAGGATTCAGGGTATTTTGATCAGGATAATTCACCACTAATCCGGCTTCCGTCGCTGCTGCAACACCCTCAACCGCCCAGGATGGAATTTGATCCGCATCCTTAAAGATTTGGAGAGTTTGTTGAGAATTTTTAGACGGTTTTAGCTTTAACCCACTGGCTAAAGCAACTAACACTTGAACACGGGGAATTTCTTGTTGAGGTTGAAAAACATTCCCTGGATATCCGACTAAAAAACCGGATTGAGTCACTGCTTTTAAAGCCGATTTAGCCCAAAAGTTTTGAGGAATATCCTTAAATTGAATAGCAGATTCTTCAGGTTTTTGATTAAACGCCCTTTGTAATTGGGCTGCAAATTCTCCCCGTGTAATTTTTTCATTGGGTTTAAAGGGTTTTTGATCTGATCCGGTTGCCCAATTTTTACTCATAAAATAGGCAACAAATGGACTCGCCCAAGTGGTTTCTGAAGGAGAAGATTGAACGGTTTGAGGCGGTGTAGGAGTTGAACACAAATTTCCTCCATTGGGTTGAGTTGAACAACTACTTTCTGCTGGGGTAATGTTAGTAGTTTCGGGTAGCACTGGAGTCACTGGCGGTTGGGGTGAAGGTTCAACAGGTTGCTCTGAGGGAGTTTGAGGAACTAACCCTAAACCGACCCACCAAGGTTGCCGAGGTGTTGTAGTCGCGGATGGGGGAGTCGTTGTGGGTTGAGGTGTGGTTCCAGGTAGAGGCGAAACCCCATCGGGAAGGAACTCTTCTAAAATTTGGGAAAAGGTAGGATTTTGACGGGTCGTTTCAGTTGGGGTGGAGGTGGGATTGGGGGTCGTCGCCAGTTTCCGGTTAGGATGACTTAAGACCCAAAATAAAATTGTACCCATTGTGGCTAAGGCAACAACAATGGCAATCCCCTCATCAAACCGGCTACTTGAGCGACGATTGGGCGGATCAGGCGGGTAAGATTGTGACATGGGATACTCCTGTTCAGGAATAGGGAATTACGAATTACGAATTACGAATGGGGAATAGGGAATAGGGGAAACCCTGTACCCCCACTCCCCACTCTGTAATCAACAGTCAACTATCAACCGTTAATAGTCAACTGTAATTCCGACTAATTGGTTACGCGCAAGCCTGCTGCTTCTGGGTTGTATCCTTCCATTTCAACCGGAATCGATTTAACATTCCAGATTTCGTTGCAATATTCGCGGATGGTGCGATCGCTGGAGAATTTACCCATGCGAAGGGCATTTAGAATGGACATTCTCGTCCATTTTTCCGTATCTTGGAATGCCAAACTCACTTCTCGTTGGCAATCAATATACGCTTGATAATCCGCAAACAGCATATATTCATCATGGTACATCAAGGAATCCACCAAAGGTTTAAATAACTCTTCCTTCCCATGGGAGAAGTAACCCGATGCAATCCGATCTATGACTGCTTTTAATTCCGCATTTCGATGATAGTAATCGAGGGGTTTATAGCCTTTAGATTTTAAGGTATAGACTTCTTCTGCGGTTAAACCAAACAGGAAGAAATTCTCAAACCCGGCTTCTTCGCGGATTTCAATATTAGCCCCATCTAAGGTTCCAATCGTTAAGGCGCCATTCATGGCAAATTTCATGTTTCCGGTTCCAGAGGCTTCTTTCCCGGCGGTTGAAATTTGTTCGGATAAATCTGCTGCTGGATAGATGCGTTGACCTAAAGAAGCGTTAAAGTTAGCTAAAAAGACTACTTTTAACCGTCCCCGGACATCGGGATCTTTATTCACCACTTCCCCAACGGCATTAATCAATTTAATGATTAATTTTGCCATGAAATAACCTGGAGCCGCTTTCCCCCCAAAGATAAACGTCCGGGGATAAATATGGACATTGGGGTTTTGTTTGATGCGGTTATAAAGGGTAATAATGTGCAGCACATCCAGGTGTTGACGTTTATATTCGTGAATCCGTTTCACCTGAATATCAAAGATAGAATGGGGATCAACTTCAACCCCATTAAATTTCCAGATATAATCGGCTAACTGTTGTTTGTTGTACAGTTTAATTTGTCGCCATTGTTCACAGAACTCTGGATCATCAATGCAGCTTTCTAATTGTCGCAATTGATCCAAATCTTTGAGCCAACCATCTCCAATTTTAGAGGTATAAAAGTCTGATAATGTGGGATTGCTCAATAAAATCCAACGCCGAGGAGTCACGCCATTGGTTTTATTCACAAACTTCTCTGGCCACAGTTTATAGAAATCGCGCAGGGTGTCTTTTTTCAACAAGTCCGTGTGCAGTGCAGCTACCCCATTAATGGCATGACTGCCAACACAAGCTAAATGCGCCATCCGCACAAATTTTTCTGACCCTTCTTCAATTAACGATAACCGTCCCACTAATTGATCATCTTCAGGATACCAGCGTTCCACATCTTCTAAGAAACGGCGGTTAATTTCATAGATGATTTGTAAATGCCGGGGTAATAAATAGCCAAACAAACTGACTGACCATTTCTCTAAGGCTTCGGGTAAGAGGGTATGGTTGGTATAGGCAAAGGTTTTTTGGGTGACTCGCCAAGCGGAATCCCAATCAATCCCATGTTCATCTAACAATAATCGCATTAATTCTGCGATCGCAATGGCGGGATGGGTATCATTCAATTGAATAGCGGCGGTTTCATTCAAGTTATAAAGTCCGCTATTATGGCGAAGATGACGTTTAACAATATCCCGCAAGGAACAAGCCACAAAGAAATATTGTTGTTCTAAGCGTAATTGTTTGCCTTGGGGGGTGTTGTCATTCGGATATAAGACTTTAGAAATGGTTTCCGACCGCATTTTATCGGCGACTGCACCGTCATAATTCCCCGCGTTGAACGCTTCAAAGTTAAAATCATCACTGGCTTCTGCCTTCCATAACCGCAGAGGGTTAACGGTGTTGGTATCATAGCCGGGAACCGGGGTATCATAGGGAATACCGATGACTGTGGCCGCAGGAATCCAGCGAATTCGTTCCCGTCCTTTCTCATCATGATAAATTTCCGTATGACCGCCAAATTTAACTTCAACGGCTTCTTCGGGTCTGGGAATTTCCCAAGGGTTGCCAAACCGTAACCATTTATCGGGGATTTCTGCTTGCCAACCATCTTGCATGGTTTGGTGGAAAATCCCAAATTCATAACGAATTCCATAGCCAACGGCGGGAATTTCTAAACTGGCGAGGGAGTCGAGGAAACAAGCGGCTAACCGTCCTAAACCGCCATTTCCTAAACCGGGGTCGGGTTCCTGTTCGAGGAGTTCGTCTAAGTTCAGTCCCGATTCTTCTACGGCTTGGCGAACGCGATCATACAGGTGGAGGTTAATTAAACTGTTTCCTAGGTGTCGGCCCATGAGAAATTCGGCGGACAGATAGTAAACGATTTTGACAATATGGTCTTCGTAGGTTTTGACGGTTTTTAACCAACGGCTTAACAACCGATCCCGCAAGGTATAAGCCAACGCCATATAAAAATCTTCCTTTGTGGCGATGGACTCGTACTTACCCAGTTCATAGAATAAATTATCGGCAAAGGCCCGTTTTAGGGTTTCCACACTTGTTCCAGTGCGATCGTCCTCAATTTGGATGGGACATTCATTAATCGGAATCAAGGATTGAGTCATTCAGTCTCCTTTCTGAGTATCAATTAACGTGCAAACAATCGCCTGGGTGACAGGATACAGGCGTTTAGCTTCGTTCCTGATGTTGTGTTTATAAGTGTTGTTTGTCAAGGGTTCTGTATCCTGCACCTCAATCAAGCATCATTTCCTGATCTTCAAGTTTAACTTAATCAAAATACAGATTTTTCCACTCTTGTCAAGTGACTAATGCTGGGATTGATTGCGTCTAGGATAAGTGCTATTTTGTTTCTGTGAACCTAGAATTGGCTTGTGTTTTGATCCATTTTAGGTTGATGTTTTTCAATTAATTATTATTTTGAACCTTTTCTTAATATTGTTGTTAAAATATTACTTTGTAATCAATATAGCAAGTCTAAATCGGTTGTCATCACCTCTATGACTCAAACCCTTACCGTAGGGGCAATTCATGAATTGCCCCTACTACAAATCAAATAGGATTGCTATATTGTGATTAATTATTAGCTTTTTTATTATGAAATAAAATTTATCTTTTGATTTTTAAAGATGAGATTAGCGAAAAATAACAGTAGGGGTTGGGTTTCCCAACCCAGACCCCTAGAAGGTTTAGCAACTAAACCCCTACAATAAAATATTACAATCTATGATGCTCTCGCTTGAAGAGAATCTGCTAAAGCACAACAACAATTGATTCCTTTTGGAGATTAATTGTTACTCGTCTTGAGCAGGTTGCCAAACTCGAATTTTACGGTCTTTTCCGCCGCTAAATAGGGCTTGCTGAAGATGTTGTTGCTTGCTCATCTTTACGGTACATTTTCCCCGACTCCTGCAAGGTTTTTGCCCTATTTTACACCCATCCCTTACACCTGATTCATTTTTTCTTGCCTTCCCCTCCCATCTGTTCTGGCTTTCCGCCTTTTTTCAGCAAGCCCTATTTAATAAATACCTGAGATATTGAAGGGTTAAACATTTAACTTGAGGAGAGGTTTTGCTGATATAATAACTTCAAGGTAGCTCTACCTTTTCTTTTATTGCACCAGACATATAAAGTAGGTAATCTATGAACCTCACCCATAAAACAACTGATTTGCTTTCTCGCCTCAGCATAGACCACCTCAAACCCCAAGATGTTACTACCTCCACACTATTTATCACGGCTCTAGGAGTTCTTCTCAATACTATTCATATTAACTGTTCTGAACCTTCCAAAGAACAAGACTGTCTAAAAGATATCCTAAACTATATTACGAAGCCCGATAATAACTTATACCAGTGGTCAGAGGATTTAATTTTAAAAGTATCTCAAAAACATATTGAGTGGGATGATTTATCAATTTTAGAGTTACCGGAAACAGAAAGATTTCTGTTAATTTGTTTAGGATATATAATTGCTAATGCAGATAACAATCTTAAGAACCATCAATTCGATTTAGACAAAGCCTCTAATACGTTGCTAATTAGTGAAAATCGTCAAAATCGATTAAAATCATTATTTACTCATCCTCAACAAAAATTAACTTTTGAATTAAAAGAATTTTTCCAATTCATTGATGATTTGCAGAGTTCAGATCAACTTTTAACTAAAAGTATTCAATATATCCAAAACCATTTGCGTAAAATTGCTCCAATTCAGTATCGGAAGTTAGAAGATATCAAAAATTTTATTAAAACTTTAGAGAACGAAAGCCTTACGCCTCTGGAAACTGTTGTTATTGATATTAAAAACTGTTTAGAAGCAACTGACCCAATTATCAAACTTCAAGAAAGCAGTTATAACTGTTCTAATACTCTTCAAAAAACCAAGGAATTTTTCAAGTTTTCGCGTTTTCGTATAGCAGTTGTTGGAGCGTTTAATCAAGGAAAATCTACCCTTTTGAATGCTATTGTAGGAGAAGATATTCAACCTGTGAGAGTCATTCCCTGCACTTCAGCGATTACAGTTTTAAAATACGGAGAGCAAAAGCGTGTAACCTGTTGTTACAAAAAACGTAAGGATACAAAGCAAATTTCTATAGAAGAATATAAAGAAATAGCAGCCATGTCTGAAGACGCAGCAATTAGCCATCTTAGTGAAGAGTTTGCAAAGTCAGATATTGATGAAATTATTTATGAACATGATGAATTAGAAATTTGTAAAAACGGGGTTGAACTGGTTGACTCCCCTGGACTTAATCAACATCCTGATGCAACGGAAATAACAAAGCGACTATTAAAAGACACCGACGCAGTGATCTTTGTATTATCTGCTATACAAATCTTAACGCAACAAGAACGAGAGTTATTAAAAGACATCAGAAATCAACTGAATGGAGGTAAAGGTAATCAACCTGTATCTAATCTTTTTATTCTAGTGAATTTTATGGATCATTTAGACGGGGATAATGAGTACCAGCAGATTCAAAAGTCAGCCTACATTTTGGAAACTGGACAGGATGCTATTATTCAAGATAAAAATCAGATTCATTTTATCTCTGCTAAATTAGCGTTTAACGCGATTCAAAAGCAAAAAAACAATCATGAAAATTCTAACCTGACAGATAAAGAAGAAAAATATTATCAAAATTTTCAATTTTTTATTAAACATTTAGAAGACTTTTTAGCTAATGATAAAGGAATCATTAAACTCAAAAACTCTATCGCCAAAATCAAACAACTTATTGAAGATTGTCAAGGAGATTTAAAACAGCTTAATGCTCAATTAGATCAAGAAAAGCAAAAGTATGATGAAGGAGAAAGCAAATTACTAAAAGAAAAAGAGAAAATTGAAACTATCTCTCAACAAATTAACGATATCTTAGAATCTGCTAATGAGGAGTTATCTAAGGAAGTTCAAAAGGATTGGAAAGATGATTATCCCAGTTTAAAAACTCGCATTAACAAAGAAAGTAAAAACTGGAAATCAAATCATAACCCGATCTGGGAACAAAGACAAATT
>NZ_JBJUDF010000262.1:0-7472 GCF_046067725.1 Planktothrix sp. | reverse complement strand
GCGATTAATTTTATAGTGAATTTCTAACTCATCATCCTCAATTCCCGCTTCTCGCAAACTTTGTTCTTCTTCCCAAATCTTGAGATTAATTTCATTATCCCCGCCCCGTTTTTCAATCTCAGCTTGGGTTTTTCCTAATGCCATCAGTTTATCTTTTGTATTCTTCCAAGTCAAGGCGCGAGTTTTAGCAGAATTATACAAAATCTCCCGATAGGACAAACGAGCAATAATGGTTTGATAGGAATAATTAGGTTGTCCTATTGTCCAATAAGCGATTCTAAAATTGAGATAACCTCCATCAAATTCCGACTCTAATATTAAGGTCGGTTCTGATTTTAGCATCCCGAATAAAGCTTTAATACTGGCTTCACTATGAAAGCGTTTACTTTCCCAAGCTCCTGCTAAAAATTCTATCGGTCTTCCCTGTTGAGAATAGTAGTCAAAAAAATCACGCAATTGTTGATTTAAGGTTAATTCAACATCGGGGAAATTTTGAGGTTTTTCGACAAACCGTTCAAATTTAACTTTAGGCGGGGCGATAAAAACTCGCAAAGGAATTAAACTATTATGACTATAGGATTCTAAAATTTGTACAGGAGGTAAAGTTAATGGCCAATTCGCAAAAATTTTCTGAACTTCTGCTTGGTTATGAGCAACTTTTATCGCTGTTTCTCGTTGATATTCAGCGATGAATAATTGAGTTTCTCGGTTATATTGCGCTAATTCAGTTTGCAGGTTTTTTTCCTGTTCAAAACGCCAGCGTTGAAACTCAAGATTTCCTTGATGTATTGCTAAGTTAACACTTTGGATATATTCTTGGAGTTCCTTTTGTCGTTGATGATTCAGTTCAGCTTGTTGGGCTTGAAAGTCTCGATTTTCTTGATTTTCGATATATTGTAATTTAAGCTCTGCTAACTTAATTTGTTGTCGTTTTTCCTCCATTTTAACTTGATTATTGACTATTATTCTTGTATTTATTTCTTGGGTATCTGCTATGTATTTGTGAGGTAAAAATATAGATTCTAAACTTCTTTTAATTTTACCCCAAAATCCGATTTTTTTATCTTCTGGTAATGGGCGTGTCATCTGTTAATCTCCGGTTAATAAATTCTGCGGTAGTTCTTTGATAAAATTGGTAAATTAATCTAAAAATGTTAGGTGTATTGAGGTAGGGGGTTGTTGAGGGCTATGATCCAAAATATTTAACTTTGTATTATAACGTAGTCATCTATATTTGTGTTCAACTCTCACCTAAAACTCAGAAAACTGGTTTCTCAGTCTGTTTAAAGGTTCTCAGAAATTGGATTTTTTCAACAAGATTTCTATTCAGCAGCAAAGTTATTACAGAAACCCGGTTTTTTCCTGGTCTAGCAGTTTTCCCTCAAGTGAGGCACAATTAAGGATTATGCTTCCTTGTGAATAGGTCTATTTAACGGACAATGGCATCATATTCCTCAATTGCTGTTCGAGAACTTCCTCTATTTCCTCTACCGGAAGTGGTTTTATTTCCAGGTAGACCTCTACCTCTGCATATTTTTGAGTTTCGCTATCGGATTATGATGAATACTATCCTCAATACGGATCGCCGTTTTGGGGTATTAATGTTTGATCCGACTCAAGGTCAAGTTGCTTCCGTGGGATGCTGTGCAGAAATTATTCAATACCAACGTTTACCCGATGATCGGATGAAAATGCTGACATTAGGACAACAACGATTTCGGGTATTAGAAGCGGTTCGGGAAAAGCCTTATCTGGTTGGGTTGGTAGAATGGATTGAAGATGAACCCCCCCAACAAGATTTAAGACCTTTAGCAACGGAAGTCGAACGTTTGTTACGGGATGTGGTGCATTTATCAGGAAAATTAATGGAACAAAACATTGAACTTCCTGATGATATTCCTGATTTACCGACAGAACTCTCCTATTGGGTTGCGAGTAACCTTTATGGAGTCGCCACAGAACAACAAACTCTCTTAGAAATGCAAAATACCGTCGCGCGTTTGGAACGGGAAGTCGAAATTTTAACTTCAACCCGGAACCATTTAGCAGCACGGACGGCTTTAAAAGATGCGTTGGAATAGGGAAGGATGAAGCGGTGCGTGCGCTGATGCTTACGCACCCTACGGGTTAACGACTTGGGGGTAATGATAAGGGTTCGTTTATTGGGGATTTATCATGTTTTGAATGTCCGTTTTTTTCAACGGAATTTCCATCAGGAATCAGTGGATCAGAAGATAAAAATAATTCCCGAATCAGTCTTGCTGTCGCTCGTTGGGCTAGTTCTGTAGCAACTTTTTGACTTAAATGTTGGACTTCAGGTTTAACAATTAAACTCGGAACACGCTGGACTAATAACATCGGATCAAAGCCCTTCGTTTCCTGAAGAATACCGACAATTCGTTGAATGTGTTCTAAATTGTTCTGAGTTGGGGTCGGTTCAGGTTCTGGTGTCGGAGTAGAGGGAGTTTTTACCCCCATCCATTCAGCAACTTTTGCTTGAGCCGTGGTCAACGCATTACGGGAAGCTAGATCAATACTTTTCACAAATTCATGGGCTAATTGATCTCGAATAAATTCTCCTCGTTCTGAGAATAAAAAATCTAAGGTTTGATTCAAGACTTCATTGATATCATAATCATCACTATTGCGAGCATTTTTGAGCAAGTTTTCTAACCGATTCCATCGAAATGAACCCTCTTTAAATAATAAATCTTTTAAGGAGGTTCTTAACTCGACTGATGGATCGGTTAACAATCGTTTGGCGACATAAGGATAAGCTTTACTTAAAACTTTAAAGTTCGGATCAACATTAATGGCAATGCCTTCTAGGGTAACTAAAGACCGAATAATTAACGCATAGTAAGCCGGAACTCGGAACGGATAATCATACATTAATTCTGACAATTGATCCGTAATACTCTTAAAGTTCAGTTCAGCAACACTCGCTCCTAACGCATTACTAAAGACTTTTTCTAAAGCTGGAATAATCGGGGTTAAATCCGTATCCGGGGTTAAAAATTCTAATTTGACATAATCTTTGGCTAATCCTTCAAAATCTCGATTGACTAAATGCACAACCGCTTCTAATAACCCATAGCGTTGATAAGGCTTAACCTCGCTCATCATGCCAAAATCCAGATAAACTAACTTACCATCAGGACTGGCTAATAAATTACCCGGATGGGGATCGGCATGGAAAAACCCATGTTCTAACAATTGTCTTAAAGAACATTGTACCCCCACTTCAATCAAGTAACGGGCATCAATTCCTTGGGCGGCAACTTCTTCTAAATTAGTTAATTTAGATCCATTAATCCACTCCATTGTTAACACACGACGTCCGGTATATCCCCAATAAATTCGAGGCACATAAATATCGGGAATATTGCCATAAAGCTGTCGAAATCGTTCGGCATTTCGTCCTTCATGGGTGTAGTCCATTTCTTCATAAATGCGAGACCCAAATTCATCCATAATGGCAACTAAATCACTACGAATGAACTTAAATCTTTGCTTCGCCCAGATCGCTAAGGTTCGTAAAATATAAATATCCAGAGCAATACTTTCGGATAACCCTGGACGCTGAACTTTGACCGCGACAACTTCCCCAGTTTTTAATTTACCTTTATAAACCTGTCCTAACGAAGCGGCAGCTAAGGGGTTCGGGCTTAATTCAGCATAAATATTTTCTGGGCGATCGCCTAATTCTTCTTCAATAAATTGATAGGCGACTTCATTGGGAAACGGAGGAAGTTGATCTTGTAATTTAGTTAATTCTTCTAAATATAAAGGGGGAACTAAATCCGGTCGAGTTGATAATGCTTGTCCCACTTTAATAAATGCAGGGCCCAGTTCCGTTAAGGTGGTGCGGAGTTGAATGGCTCGTTTACGGTTGGCTTTGAAGTCTTTTCCTCCTTTGCGATCAAACCATAATCCCAAAGCAAAGGAACCAAATTTCCCAATAATACTGAATAAGCGTCCCCAAACTTGGAGCAAACGAGAACGATAATAATCTGCAATGGCAATGGGATCGTAACGCAAGGCAGGTTGATTCGATTCATCATCCAGTATGATTTCTGGCGGTTGAGGCAGTCGGTGATGTTCCTCAATGGGTTCTGAGAAGACATCAACGGTTGAAGAGGGACTGTAACTAGGTTGTAGTGGGGTCAGAGTCATAGGGGTTGAATCTGAATCAAGCTGAGGCTTTGCAGGCAATACCGTCTTGACTTGCATAAAGATAGGGCTACTGTTGGAATTTATGTTAACTATTGTAACAAGATCTTAATCGAGTCCTTGATATCTTCTGTTCATCCGTCGGCTTGATCAAGACTCACCCTTATTCTGTATGATTCGTTTCTGTTGTTTCCAGCAGTCGGTTGCAAATATTCAATAAATAAAGACGGGTACTGACGGGAAGACGAGGTAAGGGAGCCTCTAGGTTGGGCCAAGTTGGTAAATCGAAGCAAGGACAGCAAGTGGCTGGCAGTCCAGAGACTTTGACCGGAACAGATAGAGAACAACGGGCACAGGATTCGATTTCCCATTCTGAGGACAATAATTGGGCAATGGTTTGTTCTGTTCCCTCCAGATAACATTCTCCCGACTCAGGAGAGAGGATTTCTTTCCAACAGTCCTCAAATTCTCGACTATAGCGATCTCCTTGAATCACAGGTTGAGGTAAGCGGGATTCTGCACCGTTGCGAATCAACACTTTTTTACCTAACTGAAACCAGTAGGCTAAATATTGTTTAACTTGATGTTGTGAAGCCATAAGTCTACTTTTTTTGAGGTTTTAACGGCTAAATTTCGAGTTTACGGGCAGAAATCCAACCTAAAGTTAGAGTTAATCGACCAATCTATATTTCCTTAATTGTATTGTAGAGGTAAAATCAACTTTAAACTTCTCTATTAATCTATATTAATTCTAAAATTAAATCCTGAATCGGATAGATGTTTTACAATGATTTTTGAGGAATCTGCCCCCTAATACCGATGAGATAGCTTTTTAGAACCACTTAAATTTTAAGGATTACAGGATACAATTTTAATAGAGTATAAATACTTATTTTGTTAATATTAATAATTGTCAATCATTAATTAATTTTTGTGAAAATTCCTAAAGATAGATTTTTATTGTTGAACTTATAAGCGATATTTTATTAGGATATTCCCGGTTAAAATTCAATCATTGAGAATAAAAAAATACAATCCATATTAATAATAATTTCGTGAATTTTTAGCAAAATTGTCGATGATTTTCGTATTTTCTGTGTCTGACTGTTCAGTGATTCCCCTACTCCCCCTGCTCCCCCGACCTCCCCTGCTCCCCAGGGCTGTTTCATTCTCTCTCGAGAACCTTTGTGCCCTAACCCCCCCGCCCCCTTCCCTAATAGGGAAGGGGGAGTAATTAATGATTTTTGATGTTTAATAGTAATAATTAGTCCCCCCTCTCCTTGCAGGAGAGGGGGTTAGGGGGAGAGGTCATACAAATTTTGGGAGAAAATGAAACAGCCCTGGGGATAGGGGATGGGAAAAACTTAGGGTCTTCTCTATTGCTTTTAGAAACTGAACTTACCTCTACTTTATGTATTCACACCCGTGATCTTTTGTCAATGCGTAAGTCCTAATAACATAGCGATCGCCCTTTTTAAAAGAGCGATCGCTTTTTAATGCGTTAAAGCGCAACTACGAGGTTATTCAACACCTTCAATGGGGGCAAAACCTTGACGTTGAATGTTTTCTGTAATGTGACGGGGTTCTAAGAATTGTAATAAATAATCGGGGCCACCCGCCTTAGAACCCACACCCGAAAGTTTAAACCCACCGAAAGGTTGACGAGAAACAATTGCCCCCGTAATGCCTCGGTTAATATACAAATTTCCCACTTCAAATTCAGCTTTTGCCTTCTGAATATGGGAGGGAGTTCTGGAATATAAACCCCCCGTTAAAGCAAAATTAGTGCCATTGGCAATATCTAAAGCTTCCTCAAAATTTTGAGCTTTGATCACCGCTAAAACCGGGCCAAAAATTTCCTCTTGGGCGATTTTTGCCGTTGGTAAAACATTAATAAAAACCGTTGGCCCCACAAAATAACCTGTTTCCGGTGCAGCGACTTGAATGGCTAATTCTGCTTCTTGTTTGCCAATCTCAATATACTCTTTAATCTTCTGTTGAGCATTGGCATCAATCACCGGGCCAACCTGGGTACTGGGTAACACCGCATTCCCCACATTTAAAGACCGCACCGCCTCTGTTAAACGCTTAACAAACGCCTCATAAACAGGTTCTAACACCACCACACGGGAACAGGCGGAACATTTTTGACCCGTATACCCAAAGGCAGAATACACCACACCTGCCACTGCTTGGTCAAGGTCGGCACTTTCATCAACGATAATGGCATTTTTGCCCCCCATTTCCGCAATCACCCGTTTCAGGTGTTTCTGTCCGGGTTTGAGCAGTGCCGCTTCAGCATAAATGCGACATCCCACCTCCTGAGAACCCGTGAAGGTAATCATGTGGACGTCCGGGTGTTGTACCATGTAGGAACCCACCGTTGAGCCTTTTCCGGGTACAAATTGGAACACACCCGCCGGAATTCCCGCCTCTACTAATACTTCAGTAATTTTCGCGGCGATCACCGATGACACTTCCGCAGGCTTCAATAACGTACAGTTCCCCGTAACTAAGGATGCGACCGTCATCCCAACGGGAATGGCCAGGGGGAAATTCCAGGGGGAAATAATCACCGAAATGCCACGAGGTTGATAGTTGTAACGGTTGGTTTCGCCAGCAGTGTCATACTGGTAGCCCTGATCCAAACGTTCCATTTCATCGGCATAATAGCGACAGAAATCAATCGCCTCGGACACTTCCGCATCCCCTTGATGTAAAGGTTTTCCAACTTCAAACGCCATCCACGCGCATAACTCCGCCCGCCGTTGTTCAAACAGTTCTGCGGCTTTTCGTAGCACACCTGCCCGTTGCCGAACTGGAGTATGCCGCCAAGCTGGAAAGGCAGCTTTCGCGGCTTGAATAGCTGTTTCCGCTTGTTCAACGCTAATTAACCCGACTTTCCCCACAATTTCTGAGGGGTTAGAGGGGTTTAGCGAGTCTATCATTTGGGCAGTATTGATATATTGACCATTAATTAATGGGTTGTAAGTTTGTCCTAATTGTTGACGCACCATTTCTAACGCCCGTAACCCTTTATCCCGTAATGCAGCATTAGAAAAATCCGTATCGGCTGCATTCGGAAATACGGGTTTCCAAGTCTCAAAAATATTGCTATTCGGGTTATCTTTAGGGGCAGATAATAACTCTTCAACCGGGCGATTTTCTGAACTTTGACGCACAAAAGAACTATTAGCCGTATTTTCTAATAACCGCCGAATTAAATAGGACATTCCGGGTAATAAATCCCCATAGGGGCAATACATTCTCACCCGATATCCTTTCTGCACTAAAGCTTT
>NZ_JBJUDF010000261.1:0-3448 GCF_046067725.1 Planktothrix sp. | reverse complement strand
TGGAAGTTTCCGGTTGATACTGATAATAATGGTAAATTTGACACTTGGACAATTTACGGAATATATTTCCGAAATCCTATCAATACAAACACCGCTAGAAATCCTTTAGATGCTAGAACTCCACCCTACACAGCAACATCTAATCTCAAATCAGGTTGTCAAGTGGAGGGCACCAGTTCGGGTTTAGTTGGAGGCGGGTGGTATCCCGTTGGCAGTAAACTACAAAAAGCTATTTTTACCTATGTTGTTAATGTTCCCATCGCAGAAAGTGAAATTGCGGGCTGGAACACGGCAAAATATGATGGTGCAGGAGCAGAAGCCAAAGCAACAACGGCTATTTCTGCCTTGGAATATCAACAAGATGTGACTCGAATTCCCCTTAATAATAATGCTGTTGTTTACCGAGACGATTTAGAACTGTCTCCTGGTGGTGGCCCCTTTTTTAGACTGAATGGCCGGGTGATGACCAATAGTAATTTGATGGTAACTCAATATAGTGGGTTAGCCTTTTTCCTCGTTAGTGCTCCGGGGTCTTGTTTCTTTGAAGATCCAGAAAATAGCAAAATTATTGTAGGGGGTGACGTAATTAATGGGGCAAGTATTGGAACCGATCCAAGTGATTCTAATGATGTGGGTGTTCATTTATTTCAAGGGCCTTATGTTAATCCTCTAAATCCAAATAAAACACAACAAATTACTGATGCAGCGGCAAATAATCGTACCGTTACTGATAGTTCACTTCAAGTTTTATCCAATAGCCAAGCTTATGAAGATCGCCTCAGTTATTTAGTGAGTCAGGCTCCTGCAACTTTATTTAATGAGATCACAGATCCCGATAAACGGAATAAAGCCCTCAGAACCTATTTTGAAGATCGCGTCAGGAAAGTTCCTTATAAAGAAGTTGAGGCTGGAATAACAGAGGATTTAGACCCTATTACTCTTACGGTTAGTGGTTCAGTTGTTAAACCTCCTAATACTTGGATTTACCCAAACCAGATAAACAACGGCGGAAAAGATGCTAATATTAATGTTAGGGTAAATGGCTTAATTGCAACTGGAACTACCACCCCTGGCTATCGAATGGAAGCCAGTAATCCAGAAGGATTAAGCGTAGAAAACTACTTAGGCGATCGCATTTTAGTTGGGAATGGTTTACCCCTGAAATGGTATATCAATGAGCAAGAACAAAGTGGCTCCACACCTCAATTTTTATTCGCTGGCTCAACACCCATTTATTGGACAGGCACAACGGAGCCACGTTATCGCCAAACTCGTGTTCAAGAATTACCCGATGTCGGTTCAACCGACCGAGATGGGTTCTGGGAAATTGCCTCTGGAACAACCCCTAAAACGGCTGATGAGCCCTATGGTGGCTTAAGAATTGTTACAGGCGCGGGAATTTATAGCCGCAATAACTCTTTCTTACCTCCACCTAAACTAGATGTCAGTTCAGGAAAAGTGATTGCGGGAGCTTATCAAACCTCTACATCACAAACGAATCCCATTGTCTGGCCCGATACGATGCCGATGTCTGTTGCCGAGCCGAGAATTGTTCCCCCTAACAATACCAAAATTGGGGGATCGAAAATTTTTGATAATAGTGGTCTATATGATGCCGATGGTCTGACTCCCCTGACAACCTTGGCTGCAAGCACAAAAGAAGCCGGTGATGGAGAACGTTGGAAAAACCAAGATGCTTCCTCTCCCACTAAAGGAGATTTACAAATGCGGGCAACGGTGGTATACCACTATGCTCAAAGTAGCTTTTCTCAAGAATTAAATCAGGAAGCGAATTCAAAAGGAGAGTGGACTAACGTTAAACAAACCCCCATTGCCTGTGTCAGTAGTTACTATGATCCATCAACGGCCTTAACCGCCAAGAATATGGAGAGTCTGAGAGTCGATAAATTGGATGCTACTGGAAATATCGAAAAAGATCCCACAGGACAAGTCATAACCCTACCCGCCTGGAATACCGCATCAAAAGGTCGGTCTAATAATGGCATTGTCTATGGCCCCCCACCGGCAGAAGGTTCTTACAGCACCGCCTTGAGCAATCAAGCCAAGCTGGTTTTTCCCGATGGTCGCTGGGTTAATCCCACTTTAAGAGATGCCTTAGCGGCAACGACTCGGACATTATCGCAACAAGCGGCCGTTGATGCTACCCTCTGTGCCTATGGCATTCTGGATGGAACCCTCAAACCCTTAAGCAATCCTCCCATTCCCCATGGGGCGATTCGAGAAACAGCCTTTTTAGATGCCCGACAAATCAAAGCGACTGAGCAGGATAATACAACTACCACTAATGTTGATGAAACCTTTACCATCTATCAGGAAAATCCGCAAACAAAAGTAGCTGCACCAACAAATAAAACTCACCAATTACCCCTGGAACATCGCCAACCCTTAGAAATCCGAGCAACAATTCTCGATATTTTTCAACTGCGAACCCAACAAATTGCTCAAACCACAAGCGGGCCAACAAAAGGAGGTAAAGAATATCTGCTCCCCTTGAGTGGTATTGTTTATGCCAGCCGTGACGATGCACTGCCCGACAGCACAGGTGCAGATCTTTATGCCAGTTCAACGGACTCTTGGGTTGACCCCACTCGTCGTCCCAATGGCATTATGTTGATTAATGGTAAATGTTTAGCACGGGACACCGCAGGCAGTTGTAACCCGGCTCTGACAGGGGGTAATAATGAAGAGAAAATTCAAGCCATTACCCGTGAAAAAGGCTTAACTCTGGTTTCTAACCTTCCAGTTTATATTAAAGGTCAGTTTAACCCCCATACCCAGGAAGAATTCAAAACTGCCTTAGCTGCGGACTGGGGTAATTTCTACACACGCTCAACCAGCGCTATTGGCAAAACGGCATCTACGATTACCAAAGCCGACCGTAACTTAAATGAGAATTTTGCTTGTCGTCCCGGTGATCCTCGACTTCCCGGTTGTACAGCAGGAGATAGTTGGCGACCCGCAACGATTTTGGCGGATGCTGTAACAGTTCTCTCAGGATCTACAACTACTGCGGCTGATACCCAAGGAACAAACCTAAATGCAGGTTTCCGATTTGGCTTCCGCAATGAAGGAGACTTTGACCTCAGAAATAATGCTGGGGTTGCCAGAACAGGGTATGACTTAAACGCTGATGGCAGTATTAAACACATTGCTAACCTCAGTACCCTACAAGCGGCGCAAAAACGAAACTATGATGAAGCCTTCTATCAGATTGATTTGAATGGCGATGGCGATTGCACCGATTTAGTCGGCGATTGCACCGATTTAGTCCAAGAATATGAAGTAACAGCGAAAGCAGCCCGAATGATCAATGGTTTTGATGGTTACAACAACTTTGTCACCAATGGATTAACGAGTCGAAGCAAATTTGACACAGATGATAATGGAACTGTGGCTGAAACCTACCAGGATAGCAACTATACGGTTG
>NZ_JBJUDF010000260.1:0-33795 GCF_046067725.1 Planktothrix sp. | reverse complement strand
GCCTTGGGCCCCTTTGCCAAAGAATTGTATGGGGATCCCTCTCAAGACCTCACCGTGATTGGCGTGACGGGTACCAATGGCAAAACCACCACCACGCAATTGATTGAGTTTCTGTTGAAAACGGCCGATCGCCCCACGGCGCTGCTGGGCACGTTGGTGGTGCGTTGGCCGGGCTTTGAGCAAACGGCGATTCATACCACGCCCTTTGCGGTGGAGTTGCAGGAGCAGTTGGCCAATGCTCGATCGGCCGGGGCGGACTATGCCGTAATGGAAGTTAGCTCCCATGCCCTGGCCCAACGACGGGTGCAAGGTTGTGAATTTCAGGTGGCGGTTTTCACCAACCTGACGCAGGATCACCTGGACTTCCACAACACGATGGAAGAGTATTTTGCGGCGAAGGCCCTGCTCTTTCAGTCCAACTACCTGCGGGGCCGGGCGATCGTCAACTTCGATGATCCCTATGGAGCGGCCCTCGCAGCTCAGCTCGATCATGATCGCTGCTGGTGCTATAGCATTGACGACTCCAAAGCCGATTTTTATCTGAGTGATTTGAGCTATGGCCTCGATGGGGTCAGCGGCACGCTGCACACGCCGGCTGGCGCGATCGCGTTTCGATCGCCCCTCGTGGGTCAATTCAACCTGCAAAACTGGCTGGCCGCCGCCGCCACCGGGTTGCACCTGGGTTTGGATCTCTCGGCCATGGTGCAGGCCCTGGCCCAGTTCCCCGGTGTGCCAGGCCGAATGCAGCTAGTCCAAGTGACCGATGCGCCCTTGCCCCAGGACATTAGCGCGATCGTGGACTATGCCCACACGCCCGACAGCTTGGACAATGCCCTGCGGGCGGCCCGTCCGTTTGTGCAAGGGCGCTTGATTTGTGTGTTTGGTTGTGGGGGCGATCGCGATCGCACTAAACGTCCGAAAATGGGGAAAATTGCCGCAGAATTAGCAGATGTAGCGGTTGTAACCTCGGATAATCCCCGCACCGAAGATCCGGAACGGATTTTACAAGATGTTTTAGCCGGAATTCCTGAGACGATCAAGCCGATGGTGATTGCGGATCGAGCTCAAGCCATTCATACGGCGATTTTGGAGGCTCAACCCGGAGATGGGGTTTTAATTGCTGGAAAAGGCCACGAAGATTATCAAATTTTGGGCACAGAAAAAATTCATTTTGATGATCGAGAACAAGCCCGTGAAGCGTTAGCAAATCGAATGCAATAGTCACATACGACTGAGACATCGTTGATGAAAGAGGGTTGAGAGTGGGGAGTTTGTTAACTCTTGCTTTCAATCCTTAATTTTTTACCAGACTTTTACTAAAATTTTACAAAACCAGAAACAAAAATGTTTGAATCTTAACAGAAAACTTGATAGTATCAGCGAAGAAGTATTAAGCTCAGGGTTTATTCATAGATTCAGCTTTCCGTTTTCCCCTTGGGTTAGTTTATTAACTCCATTAACCAGAGATTGCATCTTGTTGATTTCAAACGTTACCACCACTGACACAGAAGAGAAAGTCAAATGGAACTATTCTTTGCCTATTATATACTTGGAGCTTTAGCTTCATTTTCTGTTTGCTTTAAAGCCTTTGTAAACGATTCAACAACTCCCTTAACGGATCAAACATCCTGGGGAGTTTTAGCTGTAACAACGGTTTTTTGGCCGATTACCATTCCAATTTCTTGGCTAGAATTAACCAGCAAATCCCAGACAGTGGTAACACCCTCTTCAGGTAGCATACTTGAAAACCATTTTTATCCCTCCCAGATGGCTGTGATTAACCCCTCTCCTGCGGAAACCGTGCAACCTTTACCTCAAAAGAGGAATTATAATCAGCTTCGATTTCTGCCCTTGGGGTATTTACTCCGACAAGCGGGATTAGTCACGGACTTTCAAATTAAGTTTGCTTTACAAGCCCAAAAAGACAAGTTTAAACATCTCCGTTTAGGGGAAATTTTAGTTGCTCAAGGCTGGATTGAGCCAGAAACCATTGATTTTTTTGTTGAACATTTACCGAATCTGCATCAACAACCTTACAAAAAACCTTTGAGTCAATATTTAAAAATGGCTAAACTATTAGATGATCAACAAATGTATGAAATTCTAGCAGAGAACCCAAAAACTAATTTACAATTGGGTGAGTTAGCGGTAGAAAAGGGATGGCTGAAACCAGAAACCCTTAATTTAATATTACAGTATCTCGGAGAAGAATATCAAGTTAAGGTGAGTTGAAATCGACGTTTTTTTCTGATGATAGAATCAGGGTGCTCTAATCAACATAAGCGGTCAAAATCATTCAGATTGTACCCAAGCTTGTTTAAAGATATAAACAGACAGAATAACCAAAAATATTCTAAACATTAAACTAACGGTTTGATCGGATAATTTCGGTAGAAATCGAGTGCTAATTTGCGCTCCTAATAATCCCCCTAATCCTAAGATAATTCCTTGAAGCCATAAAACATTGCCTTGGATGGCGTGTCCGAAACAAGCGGAAATAGCAGTAATTACAATAACTCCTAAGCTGGTTTGAATTGCAACTTTAATGGTTTCTCTTAATAAAACGATCTGCAAAGGAACCATAATAATTCCGCCTCCGACCCCAAATAATCCCGCTAGAATTCCGGCTGAACCTCCAGTTAAAATCCGAGATAAAACAGGATTTAAGGCAACATTTTGATCACAATCAACCGTAGATTCAGAATTTTGCTGTTCTTCTTGTTGTTTTTTTTGAGCCGTGATTTGTTTGCGAACTTCAACTAAATAAACGTTCAATAACAATAAACATCCAAATAGAAATAATAATAAACGCGAGGAAAATAACTCCGCTAAAAACACCCCAATTTGTGCCGTTAATATGGCTGGAAATCCAATACCAATCACCCGATTTAAACTTAAATATCCCATGCGCCAATTTTGAAGACTACCGGAAATAGCGGTAATGACAATTGATAAACTACTGGTAGCAACTGCTTGAACCGGGGTATATCCTAACGCCACTAATAAGGGTACTAAAACGGTTCCTCCTCCAATTCCTAAAAATCCTGCTAAAATTCCTGCAATTAATCCCGCAGTTGCTAAAATAATTAATTCAAAAAAGGTCATCTTTAATACTTCCGTAGGATGGGTTAATGAGCATCAAGTTTTGTACAGAAATCCGGTTTCTGGAATGGGGGGTAAAATTGATTTAGAAATCATGCCATGAACTCCTTTTTGCGGACGATTAACCACTTGAGTAATTCTAAAATTAGCGGCTAGAGAACATAAAACATAAGCATCTTCTGCGTCTATTCCAAAGAATTGTTCTAAAACCTGAATCATTTGTTTTAAAGCCGCTTCAAATGCTAAATCTAAAGTTTCTGCAAATCCCATTGTAATAATATCTGATGACGTTTCTGCTAGGGGAGAACTTAAACCTATATTTTTATGTAAATTTAGTTTAATTTTACCGTTCATTGAAGTTTCAATGGCTGTAACATTCACTTCTCCTTCCCCCTGTGCTGAATGTCCATCACCAATAGAAAATAACCCACCCGGAACAAAAACGGGTAAGAATAAACGAGAACCCGCTTGCAATTCTGGGTTATCTAAATTACCACCATAAATTCCGGGTGGAATTGAAGAGCGTTGTGTTTCAGGTGTGGCGACTCCTAAAATTCCAAAAAAGGGTTTTAGGGGAATTTTAATCCCACTATTAGGCGGAAATTCTGCAATATTTTGCTCTAAATCTAAGGGAATAAATCGTAATCGAGATTGAGAAAATTGTTCAGGTAAAGCACCCCACCCACTCCGAATGGCATTAAATCCCATTGCTAAACGGGGGGAAATTTCCTCTAATTGAACTTCTAAGACATCTCCGGGTTCTGCCTCTCGAATATAAATCGGGCCAGTTAACAAATGAGAACCTGGCCCAACAATTCGTTCAGGAGGTAAATTCTGGCAAATTTCTAGGAATTCTGGGGTAAGAAATTCTGACGGTGCATCCGGGTAAATTTTAAATCCTGTATAGGTTTCTACTGCAATAGAATCACCAGAATTGATGATTAAAGCTGGAGGTAAATTGCAGGAAAATCCGCCTAAATGTACCGTTGTGCAAGTCGCTTTGAGTCGATGATGAGTCATGGGTTTAACACCTCAATCTTGAACCTTATTTTTGTAGGGGCGAGGTTTTCTCGCCCTAAAAACCAACGCAATTTAATCTAAATTATCCGGCCAGAGATTGCGTTCTTGTAACCATTGCTTATTAAACAATTTAGATTGATAACGAGCACCTCCATCACATAAAACCGTTACAATCGTATGACCTGGCCCCATTTCTTTTGCCAAAGCCACGGTCGCAGCCACATTAATTCCAACGGAACCCCCCATAAATAATCCATCTTTTCTTAACAGTTGATAAATCACCCGTAAAGCTTCAGAATCATCAACTGCAATGGCATCATCAATAGGAACATTTTCCATATTGGCTGTAATTCGACTATTCCCAATTCCTTCGGTAATAGAATTCCCTTGAATCGTAATTTCTCCGGTTTTAACATAACTGTATAACCCACTTCCCATCGGGTCAGCCACAACAGTTTTAATCTGAGGATTTTTCTCTTTTAAAAATAGGGAAACTCCGGCAAAAGTACCTCCGGTTCCGGTTGCTGCCACCCAAGCATCAACTTTTCCATCGGTTTGTTGCCAAATTTCTGGCCCGGTTGTTTCATAATGGGCTAAACGATTGGCTAAATTATCAAATTGATTTGCCCAAACCGCATTTTCCATTTCTGATGCTAAACGCCCTGATAATTTAACATAATTATTGGGATCTTTATACGGAACAGCCGGAACCGGGCGAACTTCTGCTCCTAATGTTCTTAACGCTTCCATTTTCTCTGGGGATTGAGTTTCAGGAATAATAATTAAACATTTGTAGCCTTTCGCATTACAAATATGGGCTAATCCGATTCCGGTATTTCCTGCGGTTCCTTCCACAACGGTTCCACCGGGTTTGAGTAATCCTTTTTCTTCTGCATCTTTAATAATATATAAAGCTGCTCGATCTTTAACAGATCCACCCGGATTTAAAAATTCTGCTTTTCCTAAAATTTCACATCCGGTTTCATCGCTGAAACTATTTAATCGAATTAAAGGCGTATTGCCAATTGTGCCAACAAAACCGTTTTTAATGTCCATGAACAATGTCCTAGTTAAAATTTTCAGTGCGTTTCTTTTATTGTAGGGATTAACTGGACTGACGGAAAAACCCGATTTCTGATTTTTCTCTTCACAAATCGGGTTTTTATTGTTCTGATTCGTTTATTTATTGGGTTGAGGGGTTAGACGTAAATAAGGTTTGACTTCTTGATAGCCTTTCGGGAACTTCTCTTTCAAAACTTCAGGGTCTTTGAGGGAAGGAACAATCACACAATCCTCGCCATCTTTCCAATCAGCAGGAGTGGCGACGCTGTAGTGATCCGTGAGTTGCAAAGAATCAATGACCCGCAGAATTTCATCAAAATTGCGTCCGGTGCTGGGAGGATAAGTTAAGCTTAAACGTAGTTTTTTATTGGGGTCAATAATAAAAACAGTCCGCACTGTAACCGCAGCATTTGCATTCGGATGAATCATGTCGTACAATTCCGATACTTTGCGATCTGGGTCTGCTAAAACCGGATAATTAACGGTGGTATTTTGAGTTTCATTAATATCTTGAATCCAACCTTTGTGGGACTCCGCATCATCCACACTTAACGCAATCACTTTAACGTTGCGTTTGTCAAATTCGGGTTTTAATTTAGCAACAGTTCCCAGTTCCGTTGTGCACACGGGTGTATAGTCCGCCGGGTGAGAAAATAACACCACCCAACTCTCTCCAGCCCACTCATAAAAGTTAATGTCACCTTCGGAGGATGCTTGAGTAAAGTTGGGTACGGTATCCCCAAGTCGCAGTGTCATAGTTAATGTCCTGTTATGTCAATTCAACCTTGCTTTTTCATCATACCCCAGTTTTCCCATCGGATTCAAGGAATTTCTCAAATTTCTATTCCCAACAACAAAGGGAACAGCTTAACTGTAAGCGGTGAAAAGGTTTCAGGCCCAGTAGAGACGCGCCATGGCGCGTCTCTACAACTGGTGTCTGTTTTGATGCGGTTAACGTAGCCTTAAAAAAATGGTTGCGTGTTGAACGTTACCCACGCGATCGCGACTACTAATCGTAAACGATCGCAAATGATCAAAAAACGGTTTAGCCGAAAGTTCAACTAATTTAAACAACGGTAATTGTTGATTGAAAAACGCCCGACTGGTTAACCAATTCAGATAGAAATAACCTTCATTACTTTCGGGTAAAACGTCTAAACTGGCTTTAAAATCGGGGTCTTCTGTAATAATATTAGCCGTTTTTGCAGCCGATAACGCTTCATCCATCGCTTCAACCGAAGTGGTAAAAATTTCATATTTACCCATTGTTGAATGGACTCCTTTTGCATTCGCTTGAATTAACCGGGTTTTAGTTTTAGCTTTATCTTTTTTCTCTAAAACCACTGGGGTTAATTTTGTCCAAGCCGAAAGGGTATTTTCATTCAAGGTAAATGACCCCACACTATAGCCTTGTGCTGTAGCAATTTGATCTAAATTTGCAATCGATTGATCCGCATTTTCTGAACGTTCAGCAACAAAAACCCAGTCCCATTTTTCATCATCATGGGGAACCACAGCTAACGCATATTCTCCTGTCACCCAATTAAAAATATCTTGAGGTAAATCTAACCCCCATAAGGTTTTAATTCCCTCGATGGGTTGGTTAATAAATTTCTCTAAAGATGGATTAACCGAAACAATTGCTGAGAAATCAGACCACAGTTGTTTTAAGTTTTTTCCCGCAATTAATAAGGGACTATTGGAACTAATATAATTTAACACTTCTACGGATTGAGAGAAAGCTGGCGAAGGGTTAATTGTATCGGCTTCTAAGGCGGTAATCAGGACGGTTTCTGCTAAAAGTCCTTTAGGATTAATCCCTAATGATAGTGCTAAACTAGGTTGTTGACTAATCAATTCTTGATTTTCAGAATTGCTTAATTGCCAATTTCCTAAATTAAAATATCCAAACCCGACCCCACCAGGTTTTAATTCTTGTAGAGCTTTTTGATAAGCGTCAGATTGACTTAAATTCAGATTAGCCTGCACAGTATTTAAGGCTTCTTTCATCACTTTGGGATAGTTAGCAAATAACACAAAGCGATCATTAATTAACGCTGTTACTAAACTCGGTGCATCGTTCACCTCTCCTTCAAAGGGTCGGCGATAGACTAATTTTACCCCTCGATATTGATCCTCAACAATCTCTAAACCTGACTTGATTTGTTTCTGCCAAAATCGATCTAAAACCTCTTGACTTTTTTGAGCATTTTTAGTAGATAAAGCTACAAAATATCCGGGTTGTTCTCCATTATCAGGAGAACGATCTAAATCCGGCGTCACTAAAGCCCAAGTGATTTCATTCCCCAACCAAGGTTGAATCTCTCTACCATAATTTAAACCCGTATTTGCTAAAAGACTTTCTTTAATCGGGTTAAGTTCAATTCGATTATTATTAGTTTTTTGAGAAAAGGTTAAAATTTTTCCAACAGATTCTAACCGATCTGGATTGACTAATAATGAAACCATTGCGGGTGCAGTCCGAGGAACAAACATCGCCGCTTCTGGCGCTGTTTTGTTGCTTCCTGTTACTAAAGCCGTGGGGTTTTGACCTGACAGCCAATAAAACCCCCCAATTCCCAGGAGTCCTAAAACCACCAGACCAATAACCAAAATCTTAGGAAATGAGCGTCCTTTCATAAGCTTAACAGTTGAGTCAATAACATTGCTCGATGGGATTTCAGACTTTATTATCCGTCAGTTGTGTCCTGTTGATACAGATGAGTAGGATTGACGTTAAAAAAGGTTAAGAAATATGCCTTTCTATTATAATGAATATAGAAGATCAATTTGCATCTAATTTTTCTCAACTTAATTTTAAATCTCATCACATTCATCCCAGTTCTAACCTTATGAGTTCAACTACACCCGTTTTATCAGCTTGGCAACAACTGAGGAATCAAAGTATTACCTGTGAACAAGCTTTAAAAAATTTAGTCGATGACCAAGGGATTTTAAACCTAAAATTATTAGATCGAGATGTAAGTTTCCGATTTTTTAGAGAATTTCCCGATCGCAACGTTTTACCCCCCGTGATTCCTTTATTATTATGGCGAAATTGTTATTATTTAGGCTGTCCAGTAGAAGTGCCGATGGAGACCCTGAGAATGATGGGCGATCGCACTTTTTCAGATATTAAACTTATCCCCATTGATGATAAAAGTTATCGCGCTTGGTATCATACCCAAAATCTTGATCCCCATCGAATTACCGCCACACCTTTAATTAACCCGTTAACGGGAGAATTAGAACCAGAAAACGTCAGTGAAACGACAGAATTATATTTATCAAAAGCAGCCGATCAGCTAACTCGAATTAAAACCTTAATTTCAGGGGCGTTAAGAAATCGCGCCAGTGATATTCATTTAGAACCGACCCAAGAGGGCTTAAGAGTTCGCTATCGAATTGATGGTTTACTTCGCAATATTACGCTGTTACCTGGCGATATTGGACGCAAAGTCATTGTGGCAATTAAAGTCATGTCAAATATGGATATTGCCGAAAGTCGTCGCCCCCAAGATGGCAGAATTGGAGAGAATTATGTTTCGGAACAAGACTTAGAAGTTGCCCTAGATATGCGCGTGAGTACCCTGCCTTGTGTGGGGGGAGAAAAAGCCGTAATTCGATTATTACCTCAAGAAAATCCCTTCTCAGGATTAGAAGATTTAGGCTTTTCAGAAACTACATTAAATATCTATAAAAGTTGGTTGTGTCAACCCCAAGGAATGATTATTTTTACCGGGCCAACCGGGTCAGGAAAAACCAGTACCCTTTATAATAGTTTGTTGGCTGTGGCGACGGAAAATGTTAATGTCGTGACCGTTGAAGATCCCGTTGAATATGTTTTACCCGGTATTACTCAAACACAAGTTCATGAACGCGCTGGGATGACATTTGCGGCTGGATTACGTGCAATCTTGCGACAAGATCCTGATATTATTATGGTGGGAGAAATTCGCGATCGCGATACCGCAGATACGGCTGTTCGTGCCGCATTAACGGGGCATTTAGTGTTGACAACTTTGCATACGAATGATGCTATTGGTGCAATTCCTCGATTAAAAGATATTGGCCCTGATCCGGGGTTAATTAGCGATGCTTTATTAGGAATTGTGGGACAACGCTTAACTCGTCGTGTGTGCCCCCATTGTGCAGAATCTTACACTCCAACCGCTATGGATTTAGACCTTTTAGGGTTAGAATTAAAAGAAGCAAATCCCGACAGTTGGCGCAAAGGTCGAGGCTGTTCTAACTGTTTTTATTCCGGCTATTCAGGGCGAGAAGCGATTGTAGAATTATTAGCCGTTGATGATCCCATTCGTCAAATTATTTATGAAGGAACCTTAACAGAATTGCATCGTTATTTACATGAAACTGGCTTTTTATCCTTCCGCATGGCTGCTATTCAAAAAGTCACCACTGGAGCCACAACCGTTGAAGAAGTTCAGCGAGTTTTACCCCGCAGTGCCTTAACTCGGAAATTCTCAATTCAAACATTAAAATTGTAAAAATTAACAAAAAATAGGAATTATTCTACTCAGGTTGATTCATTCTATTTTACACCTTTTCTACTGATTTTTATTCTATTATTTCCCATGCTCACTCAAATGGATTCTAAACCGCTTCGCTGGCAACAAACTCGATATTCTCCCTTAACGAGACAATTAGATGTTTTCACCGCCTGCGGACTGTTTATGTTCTTTTTATGGTGGGATAGAAGTCTAGCAAATAATACCTCACTTCAGAGACGAAAACGGGCAACTTGGTTAGTTAAAACCATGTTAGATTTAGGGCCAACTTTTATTAAAATTGGGCAAGCCTTATCGACAAGATCCGATATTTTACCCTTAGAATATGTTGAAGAATTAGAGAAATTACAAGATAAAGTTCCGCCTTTTAGTAGTGATCAAGCCGTTGCTATTATTGAAGCCGAATTAGGTAATTCTTTATTTACATTCTATCGAGATTTTGATGAACAACCGTTAGCGGCGGCTAGTTTAGGACAAGTTCATAAAGCTAGACTTCATACCGGAGAAGATGTGATTGTTAAAGTTCAGCGTCCAGGGTTAAAACAATTGTTTGATTTAGATGTACAAGCCGTGCGTCGGGTGATTCAATTTTGTCAACGGAATTTTAGTTGGACAAGACTTTATAATTTGGATGATTTATATAATGAATTTTTTATGATTTTATATCAAGAAATTGATTATATTAAAGAAGGAAAAAATGCGGATCGCTTCCGAGAAAATTTTAAAAATTATCCGGGTATTTTAGTTCCTAAAGTGTATTGGAAATATACCACCCATAAAGTTTTAACGATGCAATACTTACCCGGAATTAAAGCGGATGATCGAGATAAATTATTAGCCTATGGAATTGATGTAAAACGGTTAAATCAGTTAGGAATTTGTTGTTATTTAAAACAGATTCTTCAGGATGGGTTTTTTCAAGCTGATCCTCACCCCGGAAATTTAGCGGTTAGTGTGGATGGGAATTTGATTTTTTATGATTTTGGCATGATGGCAGAAGTCAAAGCTTTAGCCAAAGATCAGATGATAAAAACCTTTTTTGCGGTGTTAAAAAAAGATACGGATGTCGTGTTAGATACGTTAGTAGATATCGGTTTAATTGAACCTGTATCAGATATGAAACCTGTACGGAGAATGGTTCGGTTTTTATTAGAAGAATTTACGGAAAAACCCGTTGATTTTCAAATGTTTAATCAAATTAAAGAAGAAGTTTATGTCATGTTTGAGCAACAACCTTTCCGTTTACCTGCTCAAATGATGTTTATTTTAAAGTCTTTAACCACCTTAGATGGTCTAGCAAGAACCTTAGACCCGAAATATAGTTTGGTCGCTTGTGCTCAACCGTTTGTCAAGAGTTTAACCATTTCTCAAGAACGAGGTAATTTAGTCGGAGAACTCGCAAAACAGGCGCGAGATTTTATTAAATTTAGATTACAACAACCCAGTAAATCAGAAGTTTTAATTCGTCGTTTAGAAGAACGTTTAGAAGAAGGAGAGTTACAAATTAGAGTCAAGTCTGTAGAAAGCGATCGCGCGTTAAAACGAATTAATTTAGCGTTAAAAAGTTTGATTTATATCTGTTGGACAGGGTTTACTTTAATTGCTGGAGCGATTTTATTAATTGGGAATTATCAAGGATGGGCAGTTTTTGTGTTAATTTTATCAATATTAGGGTTATGGATGTCGGTGCGATCGCTCTTTAATCTTGCTATTCGAGAACGCTTAGATCGTATTGCAGAAAGTTAAGGGTTAAACTGTCCAATCTTCTATTAATAAATTGGGTATTTTTTCAAAATCTTTACGGTTACGAGTGACTAAAATTGCTTGTTGAGACAGAACAATAGAAGCAATTTTTAAATCTTGTGTTCCTATCCTAATTTAGAGATGTGATCCGTATCTAATACCTATAAACTCATCATTATTCCTCCTCGGCATCAATTTCGTTACGGTAATCTTGAATAGGCTCTAACACTTTCTCAAATAGAGGATCATTTTCAAACATTCCCGCAAATTGTAACCAAGGATGCTCCGGTTGAGGAATTTCAATTTCTAAATCAATAATTTCTGTATCCTTAAAAAATGCCTGGAGACGCTCAGATAATTTTTTAATCGCTTCTTCTTTGCTATTAGCTGATGCTTTTAAACTGGGATCGTTTAAGACAAAGGTTTGATATTTCCCATTTTTTAATTTTTTGATACCCACTTCATATTTAACTTTATTAACCGAACTGATTAGGGGAGGAGAGTTAGTTAACATTATGCAATTTAACCTCAATATTATCTTGATTTTAACAATTTTATTGAAGTTAGTCAAGAATCAGCGATCGCTCTTTAATAGCGGTATCCTAGAAGAATGAGTTTGAAAGTTACCCTAAAATATGGCAAAATATAATTTAATTGCTCACCCAAAACTAAGGAATTAATCAAAATGCGACCTAAACCAATTCCTCCCAAACCCGGTCAAGAATCTGTGTGGGATTATCCCCGTCCGCCTCGTTTGGAAGATGTCAATCAACCAATTAAAGTTATTTTTAATGGGATTATTTTAGCCGAAACTCAACGAGCAAAACGAGTCTTAGAAACCAGCCATCCTCCGGTTTATTATATTCCGCCTGAAGATATTCAATTCCAATATTTACAACTGACTTCTCGTAAAAGTTGGTGTGAATGGAAGGGGGCTTGTAGTTATTATAATATTGCAGTCGGTGATAAACAGGTTGCGAATGCAGCTTGGGGTTATTTGAACCCGGTTCCTGAATTTATTGATATCAAAAATTATTGTAGTTTTTATGCCAGTTTAATGGATGCTTGCTATGTGGGAGATGAATTAGTAAAAGCTCAAGCTGGCGATTTTTATGGCGGTTGGATCACTGAAAATATTGTGGGGCCATTTAAGGGAGAACCGGGAACAATGGGATGGTAACTGATAGAATTGACCTAACCCCCCAGCCTCCTTCCCACCTCTCCCTGCCCTCTCCACCTCTCCCTACCCTCTCCTACAAGGAGAGGGAAAAGGAAGAATATTTTTATTCGGAAGGGGGAGAATATAATCTTATTATTCAATTTTATACCCAATTATAACATCAAGAATTCTTCCTACCCTCGCCTTTTAGGAGATGGGCTGGGGGAGAGGTCAAACCAACCATTAATGACAGCAAAAAGATATAATAGAATAAACCCATTTAATGACCATTAATTTTAGCAATGACAACTTTAAATTTACCCAAAATTAAATTTCTGAAAACCCCGACTTCTCAAGCTTGGGTTGAACAAGCGATCGCCAATTTAGACACAATTTTACTAGATCATTCCCACTGTGAACGTAAAGCCGCCGGAGTTGCGATTAACTTAATGTTTCGCTATCCTTCTAGTGTCAAATTAATTAAAGAATTAACGGCGATCGCTAAAGAAGAATTAGAACATTTTGAACAGGTGAATCAATGGTTAGAACGGCGAGGCGTACCCTTAGCACCGTTATCAGCACCTCCCTATGGTGCGGGTTTAAATCAACAAGTGCGACGAGATGAACCCCAACGAATGTTAGATTTACTGTTAGTTTCAGGATTAATTGAAGCCAGAAGTCATGAACGATTAGGATTATTATCTCAATATTGTCCTGATCCTGAACTCGCTAAATTTTATCGCGGGTTAATGGCTTCTGAAGCGAGACATTATGGCATTTATTGGATATTAGCAACGACTTATTTTGATCAGGAGATCGTTACAAAGCGGTTAGAAGAATTAGCCACTGTAGAAAGTGAGTTATTATCAACATTATATCCTGAACCGAGAATTCATAGTTAAAATCATAGAACTGATGCAAATTATTAATTATAGAGGTAAACGATGAACCGAAAATATCAAACTTTTTTAATTCGAGATTGGCAACCGCAGGATCGAGAAACTGCTACGGGTTTAATTGCGTCTGTTTTAACCGAATATGGTTTAGGGTGTGAACCTTGCGGTGCGGATTTAGATGTATATGAAGTCGAGAAATATTATCAGCAAACCGGAGGAGAATTTTGGGTAGTCGAACAGAATACTAAATTAGTAGGAACTGCCGGATTTTACCCGATTCAACGGGGAATTAAAGCGGTTGAGATTAGAAAAATGTATTTGTTATCAGAAGTTAGAGGAAAAGGATTAGGAAAATTTTTATTATTAGAATTAGAACGGGTAATCAAAGAAAAAGGATTTAAAGAAATTTGGATAGAAACAGCAAGCGTTTTGCAAGAAGCAGTTAAACTGTATGAAAAATACGGCTATCAACCCACAACAGGCGTTGAAACAAAACGCTGTGATTTAGTTTATAAAAAAGAGATTTAAGCAACCGGGTTTCTGTACAAAAACTATTGAGAGATTGGCAAAAATTGTATTAGAAACCGGGTTTCTGTAAAAAAACTATTAATATGTTTCCCAATTGTGTATTAGAAACCCGGTTTCTGAGCTAAAAGCTGATCTAATTCTGATTAAATAATTCAAAGATTTGACGACAAAACAGTTTTAATTTTTCAGCCGATTCAGCTTCCGGTTGAGTTTGACCGACAAAATTCCAATTTTCAATCGTTGAAACTTTCCACTGTTGTCCTTGATGGTCATATCCCGCCGCTTCGACGCCGATAACCCGTCGGGTTTGATCAACCGGATCATGATGAAACCGAATTTCAATTAAAATGCAGCGACTTTGTAACCAGCGACTGCGACCCGGAAAGTGAAAACCAATGTCAATGGAATCGGGGTCAACCAGTTCCCGCGTTTCTGGGTCATTTGTCCAGGGTTTGAGATCCACTCGCGCATCGGGAAATTGAGCTTTAAATAAATTGACAACCGATGCAATTTTGCTGGCAATTACCACGTTATTGGCCTGTTCAGCAGCGTTCACGAAACCACTCTCCTCCAAAATAACAGTCTGAGTGCCTTTATTAACTTATGTTAACTACAGATGATTCCTTGAAGACTGTTAATAGTAAACACTCACCCCAAAATTTCCCAGAGACGTCCAAAGCGGGAATCAAAGCTCTACTTGTTACAAAAATTAATATAAAAAGCCAAATCAAGGGACGGAAAACAGCCAAAAAACAATTCTATCACTCAAAACTAAAGTTGGTTTCCATTGGGAAACCAACTTGATCTGGCTGAATCGATCTATTAAAATTAAAGGAGAAGAAAAATAGATAATCCTGACTAAAAATTGTGTCAGCAATCGAATCTAGGGATGACACCAACCATGAGAATTTTATTGGTAGAAGATGATTCAAGTTTTGCAACAATTATTCAAGAATTATTAAGTCAGCAATATTATTTAGTCGATTTAGCTTATGACGGAGAAATGGGTTGGAGACTAGCAGAAGCCTTTGAATATGATCTGATTTTATTAGATTTGATGCTGCCTAAATTAGATGGTTTAAACTTTTGTAAACAACGGCGACAAAAAGATGATCGTACCCCAATTTTATTGATCACCGGGGAACATACCAGCACCACAAAAGTTGCGGGTTTAGATGCTGGGGCGGATGATTACCTCGTGAAGCCCTTTGATTTAGAGGAATTATTAGCACGAATTCGTGCTTTATTGCGCCGAGGACATGATGCGTTAAATCCCGTCATTGAATGGGGACTTTTACAGCTTGATCCAAGTAATTGTCAAGTCAGTTATGGGGAGAAATGCCTAAAATTGACGGCTAAAGAATACGCTTTATTAGAACTCTTTTTACGCTATCCTCAACGGATTTTTAGCCAAGCCGCTTTGTTAGATCATTTATGGTCTTATGATGAACCGCCATCGGAAAATGCAGTGCGAACTCATATTAAAAGCCTGCGACAAAAATTAAAAAAAGCTGGGGCTAATGAAGTTATCGAAACGATTTATGGTTTAGGATATCGCTTAAAAGAAAGGGTTACTCAACCGTTAAACGTTCAATCTTCACCTTCTATTTCTAATGCTAAAAAAACAGAAGCTTTGAATTTAAACAAAATTTGGCAAAAACAAAAACATAAATATTTTAATCGAATTAGTATTATTGAAGATGCGATTCAATCGTTAAAAACTCATAATTTCACCTTAGAAATACAACAAAAAGCCTTAAGGGAAGCTCATACTCTTGTGGGTTCATTGGGAGCTTTTGGTTTTAAAGAAGCTTCTGAAATCTCCCGTGAAATCGAACAGTTGTTAAAAGTAGATATCAATCAAAATAACATTAATTTCAACAATTTGTCAACGTTAATTGAAACAATTAAACAGCAATTAAACTATCGATCACAACAAGCCTGCGCTCCAATTTCACCCCAATCTCCCTCTCGTTCTCTTGCCTTTGTAAAAGCAGCCCAACTGTTAATTGTAGATGATGATCAAGGGTTAGCAGAAGTTTTAGTTACAGAAGCGATCGCCAGGGGAATAAGTGCTTGTGCCAGCTATAGTTTACAGCAAGCACGTCAAAAATTGCAACAAAATTCTCCCGATGTCGTGCTGTTAGATTTAAGCTTTCCAGAGTCTACCGAATCCGGGTTTGAATTATTAGCAGAACTAGCCAGTCAGACCCCACCGATTCCCGTGATTGTCTTTACAGCTAAAGAAAGTTTTGCTGACCGCGTGAAAGTAGCTCGTTTAGGAGGGCGAGGCTTTTTACAAAAACCGATTTCTCCTGCGGAGGTGATAGAAACTGTCAGCAATGTTTTACAGAAATCTCAATGCAATGTCGGCAAATTATTAATTGTTGATGATAATTTAGAAATCTTGGATTGGTTACGAACCGTATTAGAACCTTGGGGATTAGAATTGATTTTACTGGATAATCCTCAACAATTTTGGAACATCCTAGAAGCATCGAACCCCGATTTACTGATGTTAGGAATTCATTTACCCGGTGTCAGTGGAGCAGAACTGTGTCAAGTGGTTCGCAATGATCCCAAATGGAATGACTTACCCGTCTTAATGCTTTCATCGGACAGAGATTCAGAAATTGTGCAGCAAGTGTTCATGGCTGGGGCTGATGACTATATTCAAAAACCCATTGTTGAACCCGAACTGATTGCTCGTGTGTTTAATCGTCTGGAACGAAGCCAACTCAGACGTAAAATTGCCGCCCAATGTTACCCCCGTGTATTCAAAACTTAACTAGCGATCCCGATTAAATCAGATACAATCAATACAGAATTAAACTTGATCATCAATTGCTCAAAATGTTTGGGTTAAACTTAATCTTAATTTAACAATTACCTATGGCTATTTCAGACGTTTTCCCTCCCCATTCTCATCGAAACTATGAAGTGATCTATCCCTCAAGTTGGGACACACCCTGGGAAATTAACCAACTCTTAGGAGTCCTTCAGGATTTGATTCTGATTGTGGATTGTGAGCGTCAAGAAATTCAAGTTTTACCGACTCAAGCCTCTACTAATTTAATCCCTGAATTCAACTGGATTGAGTTCATCATTGAACAATTACAAAAACAGGAATCGTCTGATCAATCTACTTCAATGATTGAAGCCGTTTTAAGCAGTCAAACAGCCAATCAAATCGTCTATCAATACCATCAGGAGCAAAAAAATTATTATATTTTAGTGGAAATTTATCCTTTATCAAAAACAGCTATTATGGCAGTTTGTAAGGATCTTAGCCAATGTCTGGAAGTGCAAAGGGTTCTACATAACTCATCTCAGCCAAGTGAGACTAAAGCCTCAGCCCCTGGATTACAAATGACCCAGGAATGTTTAAGAAAACAAATTGAAGAACGACAACGAATTGAAAGCCAACTACAAGCTCGAAAAATCGAATTAGAAACCTTAATTGATAATGCTGGGGATTCTATTGTCAGAATTGATCAGAAATTGCGTTATCTGTATGCAAATCGTAAAGTAGCTTTTGTATTCGGAATTTCCCCCAAAAAAATGTTAGGAAAAACGAACCGAGAATTAGGACTTCCTTTGTCAGTTTGTAAACAGTGGGATTGGCACGCTCAACTGGTTTTAGATACAGGTCAACCCCAACAATTTCAATTTGATTTAGAAACCGGTGAAGGATGGCGTTCCTTTGAAACCTTAATTGTTCCTGAACTGCAACATCAAGGAGAAATTAAAACCTTATTAGCAACAACACGAGATATTACTAAACAAAAACGCACCTTAGCCGAACTCAAACAACAAAATCAATTTTTACAGTTATTAACAGAAATCGCTTTAAAAATCCAAGAATCTTTAGAATTAGATTTAATCCTAAAAACAACTGTTGATGAAGTGCAAAAAGTCTTAAATGTTGATCGCGTTATCATATTAAAATTGAATAGTAATCGAGGCGGAACTATTGTTCAAGAAGCGGTTTTACCCCAATGGTCATCTCTGTTAGGTCAAAAAATTTTTTCTCCATATTTAAACTTGGAATCTAGGGATTCTAACTTATGTAATCAGGTGGTTAGTTTTGCCGATATAGAACAGGAGAATTTAGAATCGAGTGATTTGAAGTTAATGCAATATTTTCAGGTTAAAGCCAGTTTAATGATTCCGATTAAATTAGGAAAAGAAAATATTGATTCATCCCTAAATCAACAACAAAATCTGGCAGATTCTCAGCATAAATCCAACATTTGGGGATTTATTATCGCCCATCAATGTATAGAAAATCGACAATGGACAGCCTTAGAAACTAACTTCTTAAAACAACTGTCAGCACAAGTGGGAATTGCTTTAAGACAAGCTCAATTAATCACCGAATTAAGACAAGCCCAGCAATATTTATCCTGCCATTTTGAAAATTCTCCCTTAGCAGTTATTGAATGGGATGAACAACTGAGAATTAAACGCTGGTCATCCCAAGCTGAAAAAACCTTTGGCAAAACATCTTCTGAAATGTTAGGTCAAAATTGGTCACAATTTCAAGAAATGTTTGCAACAAATTCACAACAAGTTACTCAAGCCATGATCAACTTAATTGATGGAATAGAAACCCATCAAATTATTGAAACCCAAAATCGAACTCAAGATGGGCGAGTGATTGATTGTGAATGGTATAATTCCGTTGTTCGCGATGAAAAAGACCGTTTAGTTTCTCTATTATCTCTAGCCCAAAATGTTAGCGATCGCAAACAAACCGAACAAGCATTAGTTCAAAGTGAAGAACGATTTCGCACGATTTTTGAACAAGCCGCTGTAGGATTTGCTCTGGTCGATCCCACCGGAAAACTGATCCGAGTCAATCCACGTTATTGTGATATTACAGGATATTCTGTTGAAGAATTAATCGGTCAAAGTGTTCACGATTTAATCCATTCTGAAGAATTAGAAACCCTGAATAGGTTAGGGCAATTTCAAGAACAAGGGAGCTTAGAAACTTTCACCCTAGAAAAACAGTATATTCGCGCCACGGGTCAATTAAATTGGGTACAGATTTTTGTATCTCCCCTGAGTGAATTATGGGAAGGAAATAACTGTCTTGTCTTGGCATTAGAAGATATTCAAGAACGCAAACAAACCGAAGAAGAATTACACCGTGTTAATCGAGCTTTAAGAACCATTAGTGACTGTAATCAAGCCTTAGTGAGAGCGACAACAGAATCCGAATTACTCAATGATGTCTGCCAGATTTTAGTTCATGTTGGAGGGTATCATTTTGCTTGGGTGGGTTATCCTCAACCTACCCCAGAAAAACGGATTATTCCTGTTGCTAAAGCCGGATTTGAAGCCGGATATTTAGACAATTTAACCATCACTTGGGAAGATAACCAATCGGGTCAATTGCCATCAGGAATAGCCATGAGAACAGGAAAAACTTGTGTTTTTCAAAATATTAATATCAAGGCTAATCATGCACCTTGGAAAGAGCAAGCACGACAACGGGGTTTTGCCTCCTGTATCGCTCTGCCTTTAATCATGACTTCAGACCAGCAAGACCAACATTTAGAAAAAGAATTGACTCCATTGATGATCGATTCTTTTAATCCAACTGCCTTTGGAGTTCTCAACTTATATTCCACTCAAGCCAATGCTTTTGATCAAGCCGAAGTCAAATTACTTAAAGAACTCGTTGATGATATTGTCTATGGAATTGTGGCGTTAAAAGTTCGGGCTTCCCATGCAGAAACTGAGAAAAAATTCCGACAATTAGCAGAAAATATTCATGATGTGTTTTGGATTACCAATGCCCAAGGCAATCAATTTGTTTATGTCAGTCCTGCCTATCAACAAATTTGGGGACGAAATTCAACAGAAATTTATGAAAATTTCCAAACCTTTATTAATACCATTCATCCTCAAGATCAACAGCGTGTTTTACAAGCCTTACAAAGTCCCGATGGAGGCGTCTTTGACTTAGAATATCGCATCCTGCGACCCGATGGATCTTGCCGTTGGATTTGGGATCGAGGATTTCCGATTGTGAATGAAAGCGGACAGTTAGAGCGTCGGGCAGGTATTGCTAAAGATATCACCCATCGCAAACAAACCGAGCAACTTTTACGCCAAAGTAATGAAGAATTAGAACTGCGAGTGGCTCAACGAACCGCCGAGTTAGAAACGGCGAATGAACGATTACATTTTGAATTGATGCAGCGCCATCGTACAGAATTTAAACTTAGAAAAAGTGAAGAACAATATCGAACCTTAGTGAATAATTTTCCTAATGGTGCGGTATTTTTATTTGATCTTGATTTACGCTATACTATTGCCGATGGTATGGGATTAGGGGCAAAGGGATTATCTCGATCAATGTTAGAAGGAAAAACGATTTATCAAGCTTTACCTTCTGCTTTATTAACTATTGTTGAACCCTTATATCGCTCTGCTTTAGCCGGAGAAACAAAAATTTCTGAAGTCGAATATGATGGACGCATTTATTACCATCAATCCTTGCCTGTTCGCAATGAACTCGGCGAAATTTTAGCCGGAATGGTCGTGATGCAGGATATTACCGAACGCAAACAAGCTGAAGCAGAACGAGATAAACTGATTGCGATTATTGAAGCGACTCCTGACTTTATTTCTTCGGAAAAACCAGGGGGAGAAGTGGTGTATTTTAATCAATCTGCTCGTCGCATTCTGGGTTTAAATTCTCAGGAAAAAATTAGTGATCAAAATATTATTGCCAGTCATCCCCAATGGGCAAATGATATGATTCAAAACGAAGGCATTCCCACAGCAATTCGAGAAGGAGCTTGGATTGGAGAAACAGCAATCTTTAGTTATGACGGTCGAGAAATTCCGTTATCTCAACTAATTATTGCCCATAAAAATAATGAAGGACGAGTTCATCTTTTATCAACCATTGCACGGGATATTACCGAACAGAAACAAAGTGAAGCTAATCTCAGAGAAGCTGAACGACGCTGGCGGAGTTTATTAGAGAATGTGCGGTTATTAGTCGTGGGATTAGATCGTCAAGGAAAAGTTGAATATGTTAATCCTTTTTTCCTTGAATTAACCGGGTATACTCAAACCGAAGTGTTAGGAAAAAGCTGGTTAGATAATTTTCAGCTTCCCTGCAATCAACGCCCGAATTCTATCGCTTTTGACCAGTTCTTAGACTATTATTTTAAACCGTATAATCAACAGTTGATTTTAACCAAATCCGGCGAAGAAAAAATTATTGCTTGGAATAATACCTTGTTAAAAAATTTACAAGGAGAGGCAATTGGTATGATGAGTATTGGGGAAGATATCACAGAACGATATGGGATTGAACGGATGAAAGATGAATTTATTTCCGTTGTGAGTCATGAATTAAGAACCCCATTAACGTCAATTCATGGCGGGTTAAATTTATTATCAACTCGTTTAGTAGAACCGAATTCAGAGCGAGGAAAGCACGTCATGAAAATTGCGGCTGAAAGTGCGGAACGCTTAGTGCGATTGGTTAACGATATTTTAGAATTAGAACGGTTAGAATCAGGTAAAATCTGCTTAACCAAACAAAAAGTCAATGCTGGGGATTTATTGCTGCGAGCAACGGAACAAATGCAAGTGATGGCGAATCGAAGCGGGATTAATTTAGAAGTTTATAGCCCTAATCTGGAATTTGATGCCGATTCTGATCGGATCTTACAAGTGCTGACCAATTTATTAAGTAATGCCATTAAATTTTCCGATTCCGGCGATACAATTTGCTTAAGTGTACAGGAAGAACCGACCATTAATGATGAAAAAAATCCCTCGGTGTTGTTTAAAATTCAAGACCAAGGTCGGGGAATTCCTCAAGATAAAATTGAACGCATTTTCGAGCGATTTCATCAAGTGGATGCCTCTGACTCTCGCAAAAAAGGCGGAACTGGGTTAGGATTAGCAATCTGTAGATCTATTGTGGAACAACACGGTGGTCGCATTTGGGTACAGAGTAAATTGGATGAAGGCAGTTGTTTTTACTTTACCCTTCCTATGGATATTAACAGAGGTGAATCATGACCATAAAGCGAATTTTAATCATTGATGATGATGACGGTGTACGGGATATCATTCAAATTTCCCTGGAAGTTGCGGGAGGTTGGGAAGTCATGACCGCCTGTTGTGGTAGTGAAGGTTTACAATTAGCCCAAAGTGAACAACCGGATGCAATTTTGTTGGATGTCATGATGCCGGATATGGATGGCGCAACCACATTCAAACGTTTACAAGCCAACCCAGCCACTCAAAAAATCCCGACGATTTTGTTAACAGCTAAAGCCAAAATTAGTGAAAAACAACAATTTATTGAACTGGGTGTAACGGGGGTGATTACTAAACCCTTTGAAGCAATGGATTTAGTGGAGCAAATTCGCACACTCCTACAATGGACGGATTAAATAGTAACAAATTATTACAACCTCAAGTCTGGGATTCATTGCTCACAAAATCCTCACATTTATTGTTTACAGTTCAATTATCAGCAATAACATGAACCCGGTTGAACTGTATTCCATGTATTTAACCTCTATCAATCCAACTTGGGTTAACCATACCCGATCGTCAATTGATTCTTGCCCTCAATCCTCTAGGAGTGAGTGTCCAGTTATCCCATTTTCGACCTCCCAATCACCCAGTCAACATTCTTGTAATGTTCATGTTTTAGAACAGGAGGATGTGATGCTTTCATGGGGTCGAAATCCAGAAAATCACTGTGATGTTGAAGAATCTTATATAGCATTAGCTGTTGATATTTTACGAGTCCAAGACCGTGAATCGATTCAAGCTTTGAAAGATTTTTTAACGGTTTTACCCAATCCTCGTTTTATAGAAAATGTTTTAATCGTGGCAATTTATCAATTGGCAGAGATTGATTCTGAAGCTTGCCGTTGGATTTTACGTCATTCAAGTTATTTAATGCCAGAGCTAGATGTCAAAAGTTATGCCCTTCAATGGGTTTATTTAAAACTCCGTACCCAAGGTTTGAAATTCAATCAAGATTTCCAATTCGGAGAAACCCCAGCCCTTCAACTAACAGAACAGGCTCAATTAGCTTTAAGCCATAATCTTTGTATGGGCGATCGCTTAATTCTCCAAGAAATCTTAAGTCTTCACATTGTATAACTTGATTACTAGGGCTTTCTTCAATTATTAACGCCAGTTATTACCTGTAAATTGTTTAATTTTTTTTATTGTTTAAGCGTAAATTTTGAGGAGTCGATTATGTCCAATGCGATTTGTCCCTGTTGTTCATCCATTCTTCTGCGCCATATCCGACCTACCGGAATTTATTGGTACTGTAGTCATTGTCATCAAGAAATGCCGAATTTATTCCAAAGCTTTCGAGTAAGCTCAAAAGCTCAAATCTCTTTATCTTTAGTGGAAGAAAACTCAAATTTTCCACAGAATTACATTGACTTTAAACATCAAATTAATTGGCTAAATGTGGCGAATTCTGCTTGATTTTTGTACTTTTGCTAAAACTCATGAAACTCCTTGATCAACGGCTAAATTTTTATCATTTAGAATGGAACCCAATCGTTCAGCTTGGGAAAAATCTTGTTCATTCCTTTATGATTCTGTTGGGTTTACTTGGAAATATCCTTTTATTCAAAAAAATAGTATTATTGATCACTGATTTCTTAAGACCCGATAACCTGACTCGTTTTTGGGCAAACCAAGATTTAAAACAAGCGTTACAACGGTCATACAAAGAATTGTCTGATTTTAAATTTGCCCTGGATCAATCTTCAATTGTTGCGATTACAGATGCCCAAGGATTAATTACCTATGCTAACGATAAATTTTGCGAAATTTCTAAATATTCCAGAGAAGAGTTGATTGGAAAAAATCATCAACTGGTCAATTCTAACTATCATTCTAAACATTTTTTTAAAACCCTTTGGTTAACGCTGCAATCAGGAAAAATTTGGAAAGGAGAAATTCGCAATCAAGCCAAGGATGGCACTTACTATTGGGTAGATACAACTATTGTTCCCTTTTTAAATGATCAAGGTAAACCTTATCAATATATTGCGATTCGCAATGATATTACTGAACGAAAAAAAGCCGAATATCAACTTTTATATGATGTGTTTCATGATCGATTAACCGGATTAGCTAATCGAAGTTTATTCATTAATGAAATCGAAAAATGTATGGAACAAGTTCAAAAATATCCTGATGATTTATTTGCTGTCTTATGTTTAGATTTAGATCGCTTTAAAATCGTTAATGATAGCTTAGGACGTACCGTAGGAGATCAATTACTGATTGCATTTGCCCATTTACTACAATCCTTAATCTCTTACCCCAATATTGTCGCTCGTTTAGGCGGAGATGAATTTGCGATTTTACTTAAATCCATTCAATCTCCCTTAGAAGCCATTGACCTTGCTAAAAATATTAATCAAATCTTGACTAATCCCTTTGAAATTGGGGACTATCAAGTTTTTAAAACTACCAGTATTGGCATTGTTTTAGGCACAAACCATTATTTTCAAGCGGAAAATGTTCTCAGAGATGCTGATATTGCCATGCACCAAGCCAAAGAAAGAGGCAAAGGATGTTTAGAAATTTTTGATAAAGAAATTCATGATCAAGCCTTAGTTAAAATGCAGTTAGAGATTGAACTGCGACAAGCTCTGATTAATCAAGAATTTGTGGTTTATTATCAACCGATTGTTAATTTAAAAACGGGTAAAATAACAGGATTTGAAGCCTTAGTTCGTTGGCAACATCCCCAACGAGGGATGATTTCTCCAGCAGAATTTATTCCCCTCGCTGAAGAAACAGGATTAATTGTTCCCATTGGAAACTGGGTACTTCAAACAGCGTGTCAACAACTCAAACAATGGCAAAATTCAACCTTAATTCAGAGTTCTCTTCATCCTTTAACGTTAAATGTTAATTTTTCAGCAAAACAATTTCATTTGTCTAATGTGATTGAGATTGTTGAAGCCATTTTACGATCAACTCACATTTCTCTGAAAGATCTAAAAATAGAATTAACCGAGAGCGTTTTGATTAATGATCATAAAACCCTCGAAGGCATTGATCAACTTAAATCCTATGAAATTGGCTTAAGCATTGATGATTTTGGTACAGGCTATTCTTCCCTCAGCTATCTGCACCGCTTCCCGTTAGACACCTTAAAAATTGATCGATCTTTTATTCAAAATATCGGTGAACAAGGTCGGCAAACCGAGATTGTCTTAGCAATTATTAGTTTAGCCCATAACTTAGGAATGGATGTTGTCGCCGAAGGCGTTGAAACCGAAGAACAATTAAATCAACTGCGACTGTTTAAGTGTGAATATGGACAAGGTTATTTATTCTCTAAACCGATGGGTGCAGAAGCCACTGAAGCTTTGTTATGTTCTAATCCTCAATGGTAAAATTAACAATTATCGTTAATTGAGGATTCAGAAATGATTCTAACAACAACCAGCACCTTGCAGGGTAAAGAAATTATTGAATATTATGGCGTTGTTAGTGGAGAAGCTATTTTAGGTGCTAATATTATCCGCGACTTTTTTGCCGGAATTCGAGATATCGTGGGGGGGCGCGCCGCCGCTTATGAACAATCCCTGCGAGAAGCTAAAGAAATCGCTATGCTAGAAATGATTGAAGAAGCCAAAGCATTAGGAGCAAATGGCATTATTGGCATTGATCTTGATTATGAAACCGTGAGTGATGGAATGTTGATGGTGGCAGCCAGTGGTACGGCGATTAAATGGATTGAACAGAAAATTTCTGTCTAAAGTTTAATGTCAAGATTGCTAAATTTTGCTAGAATTTTAGCAAAATTTGGAATTGATTTCCAAACATAAAATATGATTCAATTCCCATCAGGAGAAAAAATGGCTGATAACAGACTTCGTAACTTTTTAATTGGGGCTGGAATTGTCACTGCGGGTGCAATTGGAACCAAAATGGCTGTTGATTATTTCAAAAATCGAGGCAAAGAAGAGGTAGTAGATGAAAGTCAAGGAGATGCGATTGCAGCCTCTCCAGAACAGGTGAGTTATGCTGTAGTTCAACCCAGTTCTGTACAAAGCTTTTTAGATGCCAGTTTTGGCGAACCCGGTCGTTATGTTCCCATTCGAGAACCGAAAGTCTTTGATTATCAAGGACAACAATATATGGTGATTTGGGCTCAGGATAATAAAAAAGATAAAAATCAAATGATGGCTTTTCAATACACTGACCAAGGCCGGAAAATGATTGCTAGTGTTGGATATACCGCCACGAAAACTGATTACAATCTTTCCACCCTCAGCAGTACCCCTTTTGCCGTGCAAGTCAATGGCCAAAAATTAACCTCTGGTCAGGGGGAAACAGGCGGAAGCAATGATGTTGATTTTGTTTTAGCCTAACCCCGTAGAGGCGTGCCACGGCGCGTCTCTCTACTTTTCCTAATTCTGATTTTCTTTCCTGAAATTCGATTCTTCGTTGCTTAAGGAACGTTTAAATATTTATGAAGCTGCACGGATAACCGATAGTGAGGAAATTGTTTTAATAAGTCTAACACTAAAGGAAAGGTGCGATCGCGTTGAGTCCATTCGGGTTGTAAAAATACGGGAATTTGGGGATTAAGCTCTAAATATTGAGCATAAAATTCTAATTCTGTTCCTGTTTCAATCACTAATTTAATTTCTGACGCTCGTTTCCACATGAACGGCACAACCGGATATTTTGGATTAACATGATGTTTCGGACTTAATGTTACCCAAACCGAATCAGAAATTGGTTGCCAAAAGGAACCGGATGTTTCAATAGAAACAGTTCTTCCCGTTGCTTCAATGGTATTAATTAAGGCAGGAAGTTGAGCATAAATAAACGGTTCTCCCCCAGAAATAACAACCCTAGTAGAGCGCAATTCTGCCATTAAATCCTCAAACGAACGAACTTGACGGGGTAAATTCATCCCCCCATCTCCATAACCCGTATCACACCAAGGACAACCCACCGGACACCCAGCTAAACGAATAAAATCCACTGGGGTTCCCACCCAATACCCTTCACCTTGAATCGTAGATTGAAAGGTTTCATGAACTGGAATTTCAAACATCAAGATATTACTAATTTATCCTCCACTAATTTTAGCTTTATATCCTAATTTTATCAGAAGTTCTAACACTTTTTGACGATGATCGCCTTGAATTTCAATGGTATTTTCTTTGACCGTTCCTCCGGCTCCGCATTGAGTTTTCAACTGTTTAACTAACCCTTCTAATGTTTCCGGTTGAGTTTGAAATCCACTAATGACCGTCACAGTTTTTCCCTTCCGTCCTGAACGAGTCGCCTGAACTTTCAAATTTTGTTGATTAGGGGGAAGATCAGGAAGGGCACGTTCTAAAGCAGGTGAGTTTGCAGATTCTCCAAACTCCGAATAAACCACCCGGTTTTTACCCGAATTCTGATGCTCCTGAGATTGATGTTTTGAAGTAGCCATAAGCGTGACAAAAATAAGAGTTTAAGATGAGGAAAAAGGCAAAAACCGAACAATAGTTTTTGCCCGTTTCCCAAGAAATAAAGCCATTAATTGTTAATACCCTTGAGATTCTTGGGAACTTCCCATAAAATAGCTCCGCGCTGTTTGAGAATACTCACTAAATCTATATCCATATTAATTGCATCAGTAAAATTAGCATTCTGAACAACAGCATCTGTGAGGTTAACGTCTTTTAAATTCACCCCTTTAAGATTTCCATGACTTAAATTGGCTTCTACTAAATCTGCTTTTAATAAAGTTGCTCGACTGAGATCAGCATAACTCAAATTGGCATCGGATAACGTCGCCCCACTTAAATCAGCCCCACTTAAATCAGCCCCACTCAAATCAGCCCCACTTAAATCAGCCCGTGTCAGGTTAGCCCCACTGAGATTAGCCCCACTTAAATTGGCACAATATAGGTTAGCACCAATGAGATTAGCATTATATAAACTGACTCCTATTAAATTGGCTCGAAATAAGTTCGCCCGAAACAAGTTACATCGAAATAAACTCGCCCCACTTAGGTCAGCATTATTCAAATCAGCCCGAAACAAGTCTGTATCCCGAAAATCTCGTTTCCCAGCCGCATAAGCTATCAAAAGTTCTTCAGCCGTCATAGTCCATCTTCTCAAGTCTAGGGTCTTCCCCATTGTCACAAACCCAAAAGCCAGAAATAAGAAATAAGAATTAAAAATTAAGAATTTCCATCCTCAACGGTCAGCCCTCTGAAGAATTTATGCAAATTGGGTTACAACTCCCTCAAATCAATGTTAATCTCTGAAAAGGCGGTAAATGAGTGTTTTGTCGGAATGACTCCCCATAATCGACTGGCAAAGCCGACGGAGAACCGAGACACAGAATTTCACTGCGGATTGAGGGATATGAGGTAGTTTAGCCTTGCCAAATGCTGATCAGGTTGTGCTAGAACTGCCATCAGCCTTAATATTTGCAGACTGACTCACACAATTCAGGAGGTTCACATCAGATGAATAAAGAACAACTCGTTCAAGCCACGGCGATTAAAGCAGGCGTTACTAAAAAGCAAGCTGATTTAATCATTTCAGCCATTTGTGATTCCATTATGGAAGCGGTGGCGGATGGAGAAAAAGTGACCTTAGTGGGTTTTGGGTCATTTGAAGCCAGAGAACGTAAAGCTCGTGAAGGTCGTAACCCCAGCACTGGGGAACCGATGACCATTCCAGCGACAACGGTTCCGGTGTTCTCTGCGGGTAAAGCGTTCAAAGAGATGGTTTCCGGCGTTTCTGACGAAGTGGCTTAAACTCTGAACCTCATTCTCCTTATCCCCATTAGGAACAGGGAACAGCCAGAAAAAAAATGTTACTCTCGTTCTGATAATTTCTATAGAATGTTTCCCACGCTATACTCACTTTATTAGCGTGGGATTATTGTTTCAATGGGACTTCAACTTCATACTGTTATTCCTTGGGGTCGCAATTTTAACGAATATATGAATTCCAAAAAAACGGAAATCAAATGTTAAAAATCAACAAATACCCGTAGGGTGCGTAAGCATAAGCGCACGCACCATATTGATAATTCGTAATTCGTAATTCATAATTAGAACCCTTATAAGGCGGGAAAACCCCGCCCCTACGGATTAGAATTCAATGGTTTGAGGTGCTCTGGGGAAAGGAATCACATCTCGAATATTCCCCATCCCGGTCATAAATTGTACCACTCGATCAAATCCTAATCCGAATCCCGCATGGGGGACAGTTCCATATTTTCGTAATTCCAAATACCACCATAATTCCTCCGGGTTTATCCCTAATGTTTTCATTCTGTTTTCTAATAAATCCAACCGTTCTTCCCGTTGGGAACCGCCGACAATTTCTCCAATTTTAGGAGCTAAAACATCCATCGCCCTAACGGTTTTTCCATCCTCATTTAAACGCATATAAAAAGCTTTAATGTCTTTGGGATAGTCCGTAACAATCACCGGCTTTTTAAAGTATTCTTCCGCTAAATAACGTTCATGTTCCGATTGTAAATCTAAGCCCCAACTGACGGGATACTCAAATTTTTTATCAGCTTTTTCTAAAAGTGCAATTGCTTCGGTATAAGTAATCCGTCCAAACTCATTATTAATAATATTATGAGCCGTTTCTAACACCGATTTATCAATCCGTTCATTAAAAAATTCCATATCTTCAGGACATTGTTCTAACACGGATTTAAAGATATGTTTGAGAAAGGCTTCTGCTAAATCCATATCTCCTTCTAAATCACAGAATGCCATTTCCGGTTCTATCATCCAAAATTCGGCTAAATGGCGAGAGGTATTAGAATTTTCGGCTCGAAATGTGGGGCCAAACGTATACACATTCCCAAACGCCATCGCCATAATTTCTGCTTCTAATTGCCCACTAACGGTTAAATAAGCGGGTTTTCCAAAGAAATCTTGACTATAATCGACCTGTTGAGATTCGGTTAGGGGAATATCCTTTAATTTAAAATTCGTCACACTAAACATTTCCCCCGCCCCTTCACAATCACTAGAGGTAATAATAGGGGTATGAACCCATAAAAAACCCCGTTCTTGGAAGAAGTTATGCACCGCAGCCGCACAAGCATTCCTAACCCGAAAAACCGCCCCTAATGTATTCGTTCTAGCTCGTAAATGTCCGATAGTGCGTAAAAATTCAAAGGAATGACGCTTTTTCTGTAAGGGATAGGTTTCTGCGTCCGCATCCCCATAAATTTTAATTTCAGACGCTTTTAATTCAATCCGTTGACCCTTGGCGGGTGACTCGACTAATACCCCCGAAATTTCTACGGATGTCCCTGTATTGAGTTGTTTTAAAATCGTCTCATACTCTGCTAAATCAGGGTTTAATACGACTTGCAAATTTGCCAAAGCCGAACCATCATTAATTTCCACAAAGGCAAATTCTTTTAATTCCCGTTTGGTTCTCACCCAACCTTGAACCGTCACCGTTTCGTTAGGTTGACCTGCTCTCAACAATTGAATAATTCTACTCACGGTCATGTGATTGTATCCTTTTTTTCAGTGATTTGTTGGGGCGAGGTTCTCCCGCCCATCATCAGTTATTAGTCAACTAAATCCATGTTCTGCTAGAAACTCTGGAGTAATCTCCTCTAAGGTGGAAATCGCTGGAATATTATTATAACTTTCCAGGGGATTCAAGTTGCTTTTGAGGTAACTTTGCAGAAATTTTCCGACATATTTTCCTAAAATATCGGCTTCAATATTAACCCAACTTCCCGGCTGTAAATCTTTTAAATTCGTTTCTTGATAACTATGGGGAATAACCGCCACTTGAAACCAACGACCCTCAAGATCACAATCAGAAATTGTTAAACTAATACCATTGATGGCAATACTTCCTTTTGTAACAATATAAGGAGCGATTTGACGTTGCCAAATAGTGGCAGCACTCGCAGGAGCGGAAAAGCGCATTTCCCAAGAAGTTGCTGTTGGAAAAACCGACTGAAGACACCCCACCCCATCGACGTGACCCGTGACAAAGTGCCCTCCTAACTTACTTCCAGCCCGCAGGGATGTTTCTAAGTTAAAATAACCTTCTAAACTTTGTCCGAGTTTCGTCCGATTTAAGGTTTCAGGAGACGCCGTTGCGATAAACCCCCGGTCGCGAATGTCCACCACCGTTAGACAAACTCCATCGACAGCCACACTATCCCCAATAGCTAAATCCTTTAAAATAAAGTTAACATCCCCTAAAACGCAACTAATCTGGAACTGATCCTGTCCTAGAGGTTGAAGAGTTCCGAGAGCTTGAATAAGTCCTGTAAACATTTGACGGTTGACGGTTGACGGTTAACGGTTGATAGACAACAAAATCCTATGTCGATTCTGACAAAAATCAAGGCATACTGGAATGGAGGTGGTCTGGTGTGTCAAAAGCTTAACCACTGAGTTTGTCGAGAGTATTTGATAGAGAGGCTAAGGCTAAACCAATGATTGAAATGAAAGTCGCTGGAATTGCACTCGACGCCGCTACACGCAGCCCTATTATTTTACTGCGGGATGCGGTCGAAAGACGTGCTTTACCGATTTATGTGGGTCAAGATCAAGCAAAGTCCATCCTCGGTGCTTTAGAAAATCACAAACCACCCCGACCCCTGACCCATGATTTATTTGTGAATCTTCTCGAAACTTGGGATATGACTCTGGAGAAAATTGTCATTCATTCCTTGCAAGATAGCACGTTTTATGCAGTATTAATTGTTCGTCAAGGAGAAATTAGAAAAGAAATTGATGCCCGTCCGAGTGATGCAATTTCGATTGCTTTACGCACCGATAGCCCAATTTGGGTGATGGAAGAAGTGATTGCAGATGCTTCAATTCCGGTGGATAGGGATGCAGATGAAGCTGAACGTCGCGCCTTTCGAGACTTTGTATCAAATTTGAGTCCCTCTGATTTAATCAAACGTTCAGAACTGAATAAAACGGATGAAATTCAATAACCGGGGTGTAAAATTTAGGGTGCGCGTTCGGGACTCCCACGCACCATTTTTGAACTAACAATCGGTTCATCAATCAACAATGCGTTATAGACGGTTTGGCAAAACGAACCTCCATCTTTCTGTCTTTTCCTTGGGTACAATGCGCTATTTAGCATCCCCAGAAAATGCTAATTTAACCATACAAAAGGCAATTGCTCTGGGGATTAATCATATTGAAACAGCACCAGCTTATGGTCAAAGTGAGTCGTTTTTAGGTTGCGCAATATTAGCAGGTTTATCAATTGAGCGATCGCAACTTTATATTACGACTAAAATCTTACCTAATGCTAACCCTGATCAGTTAGAAAAACAAATTGATCAATCCTTGGAACGTCTGAATTTAGATTACCTCGACTGTCTCGCGATTCATGGTATTAACACCAGCGAACACCTCGAACAAACTCTTCAAGGATTATCAGGCGTTGAAAAAGCGATCACAGATGGTCGAGTTCATCATTTAGGCTTTTCCACCCATGCGCCCCTAGAGGTGATTTTAGCTGCTATCAAAACCGATTTATTTCAATTTGTCAATCTGCATTATTACTATTTTTTCCAACGAAATGCTCCCGCCATTGAGTTAGCTTTTCAAAAAGATATGGGGATTTTTATTATTTCTCCTGGGGATAAAGGCGGACAACTTTATACTCCCTCGGAAACGTTAAAAACCCTTTGTGATCCGATTTTTCCCTTAACTTTAACCTATCGTTTTTTATTGAGTGATTCTCGGATTACCACCTTAAGTTTAGGGGCGGCGAATCCCCATGAATTAGACGAACCTTTAAAAGTTGCGGATCAAGACGGTGAATTAACCTCAGAAGAACTGGCTATTTTTGAACGATTAAACACTCAAAAAATAGAACAATTAGGAACCGATTTATGCAGTCAATGTTATCAGTGTTTACCTTGTCCTGAACAGATTAATATTCCCGAAGTTTTACGGTTAAGAAATTTAACTATTGCTTATGAAATGACCGAGTTTGGCAAATATCGTTATCGAATGTTTGAAAATGCAGGTCACTGGTTTCCGGGTCGTAAAGCCATTCATTGTACGGACTGTGGCGACTGTTTACCTCGTTGTCCTGAACAATTAGACATTCCCACTTTATTAAGAGATACCCATGAACGTCTTAAAGGAAAAGAAGGGAGAAGACTTTGGGAATAAGGAGAGCAGGGGACTCTACTCCTCCTGCTCCCGATTCCCTGCTATAGTATTCCGAGAAATTTGAAACTGCATTTAGAGTAATATGACTAAATTACGGGTAGGATTGCTATTTGGTGGGTGTTCCGGCGAACATGAAGTTTCCATTAGTTCTGCTAGAGCGATCGCAAAAGCCTTAACAACTGATGAGAATGCAAATCGATATGAACTGCTACCCGTATATATTCAAAAAGATGGGGTTTGGAAAGACAGGGAAATTGCTCAACCCGTTTTAGACTCAGGAAAACCTCTGTTGATTACCGATGAAGCTCGACCGGGTGATCGCATTCCCCAGAATATTAATCTATCAGAAATTGATGTTTGGTTTCCGATTTTACATGGCCCTAATGGAGAAGATGGAACCATCCAAGGATTATTAACGTTAATGCAGGTTCCTTTTGTGGGTTCTGGGGTTTTGGGTTCGGCAATGGGAATGGATAAAATTGCGATGAAAATGGCATTTTCTCAAGCCGGTTTGCCCCAAGTTAAATATCAGTTGGTGATGCGATCGCAAA
>NZ_JBJUDF010000259.1:0-2747 GCF_046067725.1 Planktothrix sp. | reverse complement strand
AAGCGGATATTGAAATTGGAGGAACGGATCAAAAGTTTAATTTAGCGGTTGGTCGGGATTTACAACGACATTTTGGACAACAACCCCAATTTGGTTTATTAATGCCAATTTTAATTGGGACGGATGGAACTCAAAAAATGTCAAAATCCCTGGGAAATTATGTGGCGTTATCGGAAGATCCGTTAACAATGTATTCTAAATTGGAGAAAGTTCAAGATAATCTGTTAAATTCCTATTTTGAACTATTAACTAATCTTCCTTTGGATCAGTTACCAGAAAATCCTAGAGAAAAGCAAAAATTATTAGGGTTAGAAATAACGTCTCAATTTCACGGGAAAGAAGCCGCGTTAGAAGCTCAAAAAGCGTCTTTAATCTTAGTTCAAGGAGATGCGAAAACCGCAGAAGCTGTTCCTGAATTTTCCTTAGCCGAGATTCAATTTCCAGCAAAGTTATTTTATATTCTCGGTGCGAGTTCGTTGTGTAAAAGCAGCAGTGAAGCGCGACGAGAAATTCAAGGAGGGGCGGTTAAGTTAGATGGCGATCGCATTTCTGAGGTCGATTTAACGTTTAATTCGATAGAAGAATTAACGGGTAAAGTTCTACAAGTGGGTAAAAAGAAATTTATTCGTTTAGTTCAGTAGTTATTGGACTAGGGAAGAGGGAGCAGGGAGCAGGGGAGGCAGGGGGAGCAGGGGGAGCAGGGGGAGCAGGAGCAGGGGGAGCAGGGGGAGGAGAGGAGCAGGGGGAGGAGAGTTATAGCACTACGCATTACAGTTAGGACTGCGGAGTGAATCCAGCAAACCCTTTCACTTCTTACTATTCCCTATTCCCTATTCCCTGTTCCCTGTTCCCTTCAAAAAAGAAATTCGGGGTCAGTCTACCATTGCGGACTGCCCCGTTTGCCGATCCTTTGAGAGGAGAACACTACAACTTACTTTATCCTTATTGAAAATAATTGTCAACTTATAGTTACATTTTTTAAAATATTGAGTAAAAATTTGGGTTTCTAGCGCAGTCGTTATAGGATGTCACTAGGGAACAAAAAATATACTTAGTCTAACTTTTAGCTTTTAAGTGGGCTGTGCAGTCCCGCGTTAACTTGTAGAAACATGAAACACACTCTATCTGTTTTAGTAGAAGATGAAGCCGGAGTCTTGACGCGAATTGCCGGTTTGTTTGCGCGTCGGGGATTCAATATTGAGAGTTTGGCTGTAGGCCCGGCTGAACAATCAGGGATTTCTCGAATTACCATGGTTGTTCCAGGGGATGACCACATCATTGAACAGTTGACGAAACAACTCTACAAACTGATCAATGTTCTCAAAGTTCAGGACATTACCGAAGTGCCCTGTGTGGAACGGGAATTGATGCTATTGAAAGTCAATTACAATAGCAGTGCCACTCGCTCAGAAATTATTGAGTTAGCCCAAATTTTCCGGGCTCGTGTGGTCGATATTGGGGATGACTCCCTGACCATCGAAGTCGTTGGCGACCCTGGAAAAATGGTGGCAATTGTCCAAGTGTTAAGTCGTTTTGGCATTCGGGAAATTGCCCGCACGGGTAAAATTGTCTTGGTGCGGGAGTCCGGCGTTAATACCGAGTTCCTCAAGACTCAAGCTCCCGTTGAAGCTCGATTTTAACCTCAAATAATTGATGGTCTCTCTCTGAACCGCGTTCCTACGAGGAAAGGGGAGAGGTCTTCTGGGGTGACATCCCCTTGATGGTGGGTTGTGTATCCCCCTTTTTGAAGAAATGTTGATTTTTAAGTCATTTTTCTAAAAAATTAGTTAAAATAGAACGAGGTGAGTGTTGAACCTATCGAGGCTCATCTGTTAACCTTATCAATATTAACGTGATGAATGAAGAGGATTGTTCAGCCGTTTATAACGCGCTGATAGAGATGCTAAATTCGATGAAATTGGGGTGGGTAACAGAGCAAGTTGCCGATGTTATTAGCGCGGGAAAAACCACTGGAGAGATGATATCGGGTCGAAAATCTCCTGACTTAAAATTAAATTATTATAGCGCTCAAGAGCAAGTCTTACTATTGATTTATGCCATTGAAAAAGCGGTAATTAATACCGCAGAAATTGAAAGTGAAATCATGGATATTTTAAGCCATGAAGGGAAAATGTCTGATTTAAAACCAGAAGTTCGGTTTACTTCATCTGTGGATGGTAAAGGTAAACTGTTTAAATATAATATTGAATCGGTTAAAACTCGAAAAGAAAATATTCAGGAATTAAAGAAATTACTGGAGCAATTACGTCAGGAGATGGGAAGTGATGTCAATTAATACCGGGTTACTCAATCAGATTAATCAACAGTTAAAACAAAGTTTAAATCCTGATTTAAAAACCGCTAAGGATTTTGAAGATTGGTTCAAATTCTATATTTTCAATATTATTGTGAAAGCGGCTCGGAATGAAGGAGCGTTAGTTTATTATAAAGATGTTTTGAAACGGAATCCTGAAACCTTGGTATTTCGTAGACGCGCTGGACAAATTTATGATCTGACTCAACCTTATACCCATGCTGTGATTGAATTTGATCAAAAACCGCCCTTAGAAATTCATGTTGGGGTTAAAATTCATGGTCGGTTAAGGGTGTTATATGATTGTGATATTTGTGTTATTTATAAAATGGAAGCCGATAGTTGTCGTACCAATAAACGGGAACCTCGCGCCTCTCGAATTTTTCTGGCTATCGATTGTCAACATTATACTTCAGAATTACGTTTGGAATTA
>NZ_JBJUDF010000258.1:0-9395 GCF_046067725.1 Planktothrix sp. | reverse complement strand
GATTCATTAATCGCTAAAGGGCGATTTCCTGAACCTGCAACCAAAATCGAAATCGCTTTAGTGTAAAGAGGATCTTGGGATGTACCGATTAACTTGGGATCAGTGGCTAATTGTTTTTTCTGATCTTCAGAAAGATCAACTTTAATATCTGGGGTGACACCTTTATGACTAATATCCGTTCCATTGCCCATTACTATACACCCAATGGAACGGATATTAGTCATAAAGGAGTCACCCCAGATATTAAAGTTGATCTCTCTGATGATCAGAAAAAACAATTAGCCACTGATCCTAAGTTAATCGGTACATCCCAAGATCCTCTTTACGCCAAAGCGATTTCGATTTTGGTTGCAGGTTCAGGAAATCGCCCTTTAGCGATTAATGAATCTAAATAGTAAGATAGATTGACTGTTGAGTGCTAACGGTTAGCACTTAACAGTCAACCGTCAACCGTCACCCGTTAACAGTTAGAGTGAATTCAAGCCTAGAAGCCTTAATTCAGTTAGCAGAAACCGATTTAGAGGCTGGAAACGTTCGCGAAGCTCATGCCACCCTTGCAAAAATTTTCGCTGTAGAGACGCGCCCTGACGAGTCTCTAACCTACAAGGCTCAAGCCTATAAAATTTTAGGGGATTTGTACGAGGTTCAAGGATTATTTTCAGAAGCGATTTCTGCTTACCATAAAGCTATTAAAGTCAACCCTAATTTTGTAGAAGCTTATGCTTATTTAGCACAGGTTTATCGAAATACAGGAAAATTTGATCAGGCTTTATTTTACTATAAAAAAGCCCTCAGTCTACGCCCGAATTGGGTCGAGTTATATTTTCAATTCGGTCAAGCTTATTCGTGGAGTGGGGATGTTCCAAAAGCGATTCGATGCTATCAAAAAACCTTAGAACAAAATCCTAATCATATTCATGCCTATTTTGCATTAGCAATGTCTTATGGGCTCTTTGGAGACACGGAACGAGCGATCGCCCTTTATCAAAATATAATTACATTAAAGCCTGATTTTGCCAACGCCTATAATAATTTAGGTTGTTTATTATTTGGAAAAAATGACTATGCAGGAGCTTTAAAAGCTTGGGAACAAGCTTTAAATTATAATCAAGATGAAGATTATCAATTTTCTATTTATAATAATATTGGTCAAGTGTTTGCAGCAAAAGGTAAAATTAGTGATGCTATTAAATATTATTATAAATCGATTGAATTAAAAGCTGATTTTTCTTTAGCTTATAGTAATTTAGGTAAGATTTGTCAACAACAAAACCAACACGAAACGGCAGTTTATTACTTTGAAAAAGTTATTGAATTAGAGCCGAATAATCAATTTGCTTATACAGATTGTGGAGCTTCTTTACTTCAGTTAGGTCGAATTGATGCAGCTTTGCAGCATTTTCAAACCGTGATGGGATTAGATCCTAAATTTGTAGTTAGCTATTGCCAAAGGGTGAAAGAACATTTAGATGATGATGAATTATCTTTAGCTCAAAAAGCTTGTGCTCATTTTTTAATCGCTTTACAACAGTGGGATAGATCAGAAAAAAATGCTACAACGATCTATGATTTTCTAGCTCAAACCTATGTAAACTTAGGAAATGCTTTAGTAACCTATGGCAAATTTGATCAAGCCGTCAGTTACTATCAAAAAGCCATACAAATTCAACCGCACTCGGTCGATCTTTATCTAAAATTAGGCAATTGTTTGTTAAAAAGTCAACAACTGAATGCAGCGATAACGACTTATCACATTGCTCGAATGTTACTGAATGGAGGTTCGCAGGTTTCCCCAATGCAGTTGTTAGAAGTAAATTTACAGTTAGGAAGAATTCTGGAAAAACAAGAAGATTGGACGGCGGCTGCGGACTACTACAGTCAGGTATTACAGATACAGCAGCAACCGAAATTTCAGTCTTTGATTGAGAACTCCCCTTCAACCTTAATATTACTTCAAGATTGGGCAAAAGCTCCATTTCAAGAAAATCAGATTCCCCAAGGAATTTGTGATTCAACTCTAACTTGGTTGAGAAATCACAACTTAGAGGATAGCCATTATTATTCCCTCTCAAAATTATCAAGATTTGAGGTAGAAAAGCATCAAGATTTACCATCTTGGGAACAACTTCCGGGTAAAATTCCGACTCAATGCGGCGGGTTAGATTGTGAACCTTGTCTTAAGCGTGTATTTCAGACATTTCAGCCCCGGAATTTGGGACATGGAATTCAAACCTATAACAGTTCGCCAACCGATGTTGGGTCAACGCCGTTGTTTGTGGCGACCATTCCCAATGGACGAGCTTGGATTGTTCCCCAAGAAAATTATTGGATGGTTTGTAAAGCGATCGCCATTATCACACCGGATAACCAACTTTTAGCCGATGTTTCACGGGAATATCCCGCCCCCCTTCCGGGTTGTCCAAGTTATCATCCCCAACAACATCAAGTGTTTCAAACGGAAAAATTACCTCTTCTTCAGCAGATTGAAGGACGGGTGGCGGTGTTGTCGGGGTTGTCAGGAAACGTTTATTTTCATTGGATGGTGGATGTTTTACCGCGACTGGAATTGTTGCGCCAAAGTGGGATTGATTTCGATCAAATTGATTGGTTTGTTGTTAATAGTCAACGCGCTTCCTTTCAACGGGAAACCTTAACTCATCTAGGAATTCCAGAATTTAAAATTTTAGAAAGTGATCAATTTCCCCATATTCAAGCCCAACAATTAATTGTTCCCTCCTTCCCAGGATATATGGGATGGTTGCAACCTTGGGCCATTGATACGTTACGCCGTTGGTTTCTTCCTCATCGCCGAGATCTGGCGGTAGATTATCCCGAACGAATTTATATTAGTCGGGGAGATGCTCGCTATCGTCGGGTTTTGAATGAGGACGAGGTGATAGAAATGCTACGTCCCTGGGGTTTTGTCATTGTACAATTAGAATCTCTGTCCTTTTCCGAACAAGTGGCTTTGTTTGCACAAGCGAAGGTAATTTTGGGGGCTCATGGTAGCGGTTTAACGAATATTGTCTTTTGTCAACCGGGAACCCAGGTGATTGAGTGGGTGTCTCCACACTATAATCGCCATTATTATTGGGTGATTAGTCAATATCTGGGATTAGAACACTATTCTGTAACGGGAGAGGGTTTTTCGTGTTATCCTCTACGGATGTTGATGTACCAAAATTCTTTGACGGAGGATATTTGGGTTAATCTCGTTTCCTTAAAACGATTATTAGAAATGCTCTTGGTTAAACGAAAATAGACCGACCCCATAGGATCGCAAGGATCTTGCCTATTAGACCGAAACCGTCAAGAATAAAAATTTGATATCTGAAAGCCAAAACCCGATAAAATAAGCTTTGGGAACAGCCCAATTGAGTGTCTGAACTGAAACCAACTATGTACAATCAAGAAATTCGCGCGCGCAGTGTACAGTTTCTCCATCAACAAGCGGAAATCTATTTGAATCAAGGACAATTTGAGGATGCGCTCAAAGCCTGTAATCAGTTGTTGCAAATTCAGTCTGACTATGCACCCGGTTGTAAATTGATGGCTGATATTTTACAACGCCAAGGAAAACTGCAAGAGGCGCAGCAATGGTATAGCCGGACGTTGCAAGTTCAACCCAATTGGGCAGAAGTTCATGCTAATGTAGGAAGTTTGTATGCGAGATCTCAGCAATGGCAACAGGCGATTGCTTGTTATGAGAAAGCCGTTACCCTGAAACCGAATTTTGCTGGAGCTTATCGAAATTTAGCGAAAGTTTGGACACAACTTAACCAACCTCAAAAATCAGCCCAAGCGTTATATCAAGCGTTCAAGTTAGAACCGAACCAGGTGACAGCAGAAGAACATTTAAACTTGGGTAATCAGTTGGCGGCACAGGGTGAAGTCCAAGCCGCAGAAGTTTGTTATCGCACCGCCATTCAACTGAATCCTAATTTAACAGATGCTCATCAAAGTTTGGGATCTCTTCTTAAGCAGCAGGGTAAATCCCAGGAAGCAACACAGGTTTATCGTCAAGCCATTGAGTTAAATACTCCTTTAAATCCTTCAGATACCTTAGCGGCAGCCACAGCCGTAGGGAACCCGAACCCTTCACCTCAAGACACCTTAGCAGGGGCGATGCAACAACAAAGCGTTAACAAGGGGACAACACCCTCAGTGAATCATCCGACGAATCCTCAAACGTATTTAAAACAAGCTCAAGCTTATTGTTCCTTGAAAGAATGGGATCAAGCGATCGCAGCTTGTCAAAAAGCGTTACGTTTGCAACCGGATTTAGCAGAAGCTTATAAAATTCAAGGGAATGCGCTACAAATTTTGGGCGAAATGTCGGCGGCGATTCGCTGTTATTCTAAGGCGTTAGAAATTCAGCCCCAATATCCTGAAGTTTATGCGAATTTAGGCAGTTTATATGCTCAAGAAGAACGGCTAGAAAAAGCGGCTTCTTATTATCAACAAGCGGTTAATTTAAAACCGGATTTTGCTGGCGTTTATCGAAATTATGCTAAGGTTTTAACCCAGCTAGGCGAGTTAGAAAAAGCTTCTCAGTGTTTAGAGAAAGCTTACAGTTTAGAACCCGAAAAAGCCACACCTGAAGAACATTGTAATTTAGGAAATACCCGATTTAAACAAGGTCGATGGGATGAAGCGATCGCCGCTTATCAACAAGCCTTAAAATTAAATCCTCAGTTAGCAGATGCCTATTACCCGTTAGGGCAATTATATACAACAAAAGGAGAGTTAGAAGCGGCGATTCATTCCTATCAAAAAGCAATAGAATTAGCCCCATCCCGATTAGAATTTTATTATGGATTTGCTGATTTCTTTAGCCGTCAACAACAGTGGGATAATGCCATCCGGGTTTATAACCAAATTTTAGAATTAGATGGAAATCAAGCGGTTGCCTATTATAAGGTTGGGGAAATTTTTAACAGTCAGTGGCGTTTGGAAGAAGCCGTTAACCTCTACCAAAAATCAATTGCTTTAAATCCTCAATTAGTTTCTTCCTATTATGGATTAGGCAAAGTTTTAGTTAAGCGAGAAAATTGGCAAGATGCGGTTAAAGTATTGCGTCAAGCGGTACAGATGAATGCCAATGGGGATGCAGAAGCTTATAAAAGTTTTGGGGATGCACTCGCCAAAATAGGGGAAGTAGAAGAGGCAATTAAAGCTTATCAAAAATCAGCAGAACTTGATAATAATAATGCTGAAGTTTATCAAAAATTAGGAGATTTGCTGCGAGATCAAGAACAACTAGAGGCTGCAATTAAAGCTTATCGTCGTTCGATTGAAATTAACCCCAATGTGTTTTGGACACAAAACAATTTAGCGGACATTTTCTTTAAACAGGAACGTTGGGAAGAAGCTATTTCTGCTTACCAAAATGCGATCACTTTAGATTCGAGTTATTCTTGGTCATATAACAGTTTAGCAGATGCCTTAGTTAAATTAGAACGCTGGGAAGAAGCAATTCCAGCTTATCAAAATGCCATTAAGAACAATCCGCAGTTCCCTTGGTCTTACTATAATTTAGGGGAAGTTTTAACTCAATTAGAAAATTGGGAAGAAGCGGTTGTTGCTTATCGTCGTGCGATGAAAGTTCAGTCTGATCCTTCGACAGAACTCAGGACAAGTTTACCCAATATTCAGGAAAAACTAGCTGATGCTTTAAGAAATCGAGCTAAATTGGATCTGGCAGAAGCTTTAGAACATTACCGATATGTGATTCAAGAACAACCGGATCATGTTTCCGCTTATCATAAAGCGATTGAGATTAAACCGGATGATCCTCAATTGTATATTCAGTTAGCGAATACTTTAGTCAATCATAATCATTTAGATGGAGCGATTGTATTCTATCAAATGGCATTGCAATTAGAACCAGAACATCCTGAAGTTTTGCAAAAATTAGAAGGAATTGCTGAAAAAAAAAAGCTAGGTTAACGGCTAACTTTACCCTGGCTCAAACTCAATCACAATATGATCAACTTTATCAGGCGTGGTTAAAATACAACACACCCACCCCTGAAAAGTTGAAAAGTTTAGCTGAAACGATTAACAATTTCAGCTATCAACCTGTCATTAGTATTATTATGCCTGTTTATAATACACCTGAAGTGTTTCTGCGAGAAGCCATTCAGTCGGTGTTAGATCAGGTTTATCCTGATTGGGAATTGTGTATTGCGGATGATGCTTCCACTGCTCCCCATATTCGAGGGATATTAGAAGAATATCAACGGAAAGATAGCCGCATTAAAGTTGTTTTCAGAACTCAAAATGGTCATATTTCTGCAACCTCTAATTCAGCATTAGAGTTAGCAACGGGAGAATTTATTGGATTATTAGATCATGATGATGTGTTAACTCCCGATGCGTTATATGAAGTGGTGAGTTTATTAAATCAGCATCCGGTTGCAGATATGATTTATTCGGATGAAGATAAACTCAATGAAAAGGGAGAATTAACGGGTCATTTCTTTAAACCGGATTGGTGCCCTGATTCATTTTTATCTCGGATGTATACCTGCCATTTTGGAGTTTATCGGCGGGAAATTATTAATCAAATTGGAGGATTTAGGGTTGGATATGAAGGCAGTCAAGATTATGATTTAGTCTTGCGATTTACGGAAAAAACAAATCAAATTTTTCATATTCCTAAAATTCTCTATCATTGGCGAATTCATAGCAGTTCGGCGGCGGGAGGAACTGAAGCAAAACCCTATGCTTATGAAGCAGCAAAACGAGCGTTACAAGATGCTATTGACCGCCGAGGAGAACTGGGAATTGTTAAAGATGTTCCCCTGTATTTAGGGCATTATCAAATTCGCTACAAGATTTTAAATTACAAAAAAGTTAGTATTATTATTCCCACCAAGGACTTAGGAGAAATCTTAAATCGCTGTTTAGAATCTATCTTTACCTTAACCATTTATCCCGATTATGAAGTGATTGTGATTGATAATGGCAGTAGAGAACCAGAAACCCAGGAAATTTTAGCAAAATGGCAAGAAAAAGAACCAAATCGGTTTAAATACTATGCTTTAGATATTCCCTTTAATTTTTCTAAAATTAATAACGATGCTGTAAATAAAGCCAGTGGAGATTATTTATTATTTTTAAATAACGATACTGAAGTCATTCATCCTGATTGGATTGATGCTATGGTAGAACAAGTGCAAAGACAATCTATTGGTGCGGTAGGCGCGTTATTGCGTTATCCTGATCAAGTTGTTCAACACGCTGGCGTTGTGGTGGGAATTGGTCATTTTGCTGCTCATAGTCACCGCATGGCATTGGAAACAGACCCCGGATATTATGGTCAAATTATTTCAATGAGTAATTATTCTGCGGTGACAGCCGCTTGTTTGATGTGTCGGCGAGAAGTATTTGAGCAAGTGGGAGGGTTTGATGAACAATTAGCAGTGGCTTATAATGATGTGGATTTCTGCTTAAAATTAGTTGAAGAAGGCTATCGCAATATTTATTTGCCTCACGTTGTTTTATATCATTATGAATCGAAAAGCCGAGGTTATGATACAACACCGGATAAGTTACAACGATTTATGCAGGAAGTGACCCTAATGCGCCAAAGATGGCAACGTTATGTTGATCACGATTCCTGTTATAATCCTAACTTAACGTTATCTGCATCCGATTATAGTTTAAGGCAATTTGCGGAGGTTAAAATTGATGATATTTCCATAGAATGCGATCATAATCTATTACAGGATTGTGCAATAGATAAACCTGAAATTAAGACTTATTACGGAATCAGCTACATTAATTTTAAAGGTTGGGTACTGGGGAAACACGAGAAAATAATTGCTGTTCAAGTTATTGGAAATCACGGTCAAGTGATGAAGGAAATTCCAGCTAATTTTTCCCGTCCTGATGTTGCTTTACGGTATCCTGAAAACCCTCATTCAGAGGTTTGTGGTTTTTGCGAAAGTCTGGAACTCACTAATTTATTCAACCAAACAGAATTATTATTCCAAGCTGTTCTAAAAGAGGGAACTTATGCTAAATTTGGAACAGTTCAACTCAAAATCAATCTTTAATCTAAGGGGTGTTTGATCCACACCTTAATCAATTGAAACCCATTCTTAAAATTATCAAAAATGCTATCTAAATCTACCCATCTCCAAACCGCAACAAATTTATTTGAAGAAGCCAACCAACTCAAACAAGCGGGGAAACTTCAAGAGGCAATTATTGTCTATCACCGCGCAGCGCAATTGAACTCGAATTTTCCTTGGGTTTATCATAATTTAGGCGAGGCGTTAGCAGAAAATAATCAATTATTAGAAGCAATGCAAGCCTTTAAACGAGCTATAGAATTAAATCCTAATTCTGCTTGGTCATACTATCAGTTAGCAAAAGTTTTCTTGAAGTTAGGCAATTTTCCTGAAACAATTGAGGCGTTAAAACGTGCGATTGAAATTAATCCTAATGTTACCGAATTTTATAATAGTTTAGGCAAAGCATTATTTAAAAAAGGAGAATTAGAAGAGGCAGTTACTTACTATCAAAAAGCTCTGGAACTCAATTCAGAAGATGCCATCGCTTATCAATTTTTAGGAGAAGCATTCGCTCAAAAAGGTCAACTAGATGAAGCAATCAATTTATCTCGGAAAGCAATTGAAATTAATCCAGATTTGGGAGAAGCATACTCAATATTAGGAACAGCGTTAGTGAAAAAAGAATTATTTCAAGACGCTTTAAATATTTTACTAGAAGCTATAGAATTTAATCCTAAAATTCCAGAAAATTATCAGGCTTTGGGAAATGTTTATGCTTATTTTAAACAGTGGGATAAAGCTATTAATGCTTATTATCAGGCAATTCAAATTAAACCCAATGCAGGAATCTTTCATCACAGTTTAGGAAAGGTTTTTGCAGAACTTAAGCAATGGGAAGATGCCGTTTATTCCTATTCCCAAGCAATAAAATTGAATCCTGAATCAGCAGAATGCCATCAGAATTTTGCAGGGGTTTTAGCTCAATTAGAACGATGGGATGCTGCGATTGCCTCTTATTCTAAAGCATTAGAATTAAATCCCGATTTAACAGATATTTACTCTTGTTTAGCTGAGGCATTAAAACAGCGAGGAACTCCCACAGATTTAGAGAAAGCCAGTCAATATTATCAAAAAGCCATTGAATTTAATGTCGATGATCTGGACGCTTATCAAACTTTATTAAAATCTCAACCTAATAATTTAGAATTATCTTGGAAATATGCCAATTTGTTATGGAGTAAAAATCAGCGTGAACAAGCTTTAATTTATTATAAAAAAGTCAAAGAAGCTAACCCCCAAGATTTTGAAATATTAGTAAAATTAGGGGAAGCGTTTGTCAGAATGAGTGAGTTTGAAGAAGCGATCGCAACT
>NZ_JBJUDF010000257.1:0-10813 GCF_046067725.1 Planktothrix sp. | reverse complement strand
CCTAAAATTTTTTAACGAAAGGAACCAAACAAAGTAAAGTGAATCATAGCGTAACCTAAACAAAGAGTAAACACCACAATTAAAGATGTCAAACAAGTATAAATAATTAGTAGTAAAACTCGTTCATATACGGGCATAGTTGTGCATGAGGATAGAAACTATCAATATTGGGTCAGAAGGTAGAACGTAGGTTACGCTACATTTTACCCGATTTATTGAGGAGAGCTATTGCTGGAGAGTCTCAAAAAATTCAGGAGAAGTTTCCGTCCCCTTGCGGGGAAAAGATAGAAAATAATCTTTTAAATCAAGAGCAGTGATCGCGAGTTCTTACGTTCTACATATTTATTTACAAAGATACCCATGTATCAAAATACCCCTTGTGGTTTAATATTAGAACAAGATGCTAAACTGAACAGTGTTAAAACGTTTAAAGCTCAATACCCAGGAGGGTTAACAAAGCGTTTTTACCCCGATTCCGTTCACAGCATCCGACAACAACCCCATCACACATCATTAATTTCTGTCGATAGTGGAGGCTTTACAATCCCCTTAAAAGCCTGTAGCCACATGGATTAAAGTTTAAAGGCTGGAAACGGTGAACCTGGGATAACCATTCTGGAGTTCAGGAAGTCATTGAACCGTTGTTTCGGCTATCTATGAATTCGGACTGAATTGGAAGGATATCAGATGAATAATTCGGCTCATCATCTATCATTTAAAGCTGCGCGAGGAGTGATGCAGCAAGCGGTATTAAAATTATTGCAATGGTCTGATCCGACCTGGAAAACCGAGGTTAGAATAGAATCTGGAAATGAAGCGATCGCTAAAGCAAAACAGCTATTTTTGTGGACAGAAACTAGCGAAATTAAGCCTTTAAGGTTATTATTTGATTCTGTTAAACTGGATCACGAACAAAATCAATCCTATTATGCTAAACCCCTAATTATTAAAGATAGCGATCCAATTATTCCTTATCCAATTAACCAAAAACCAACGGAAGCTGAATTAAAGGATCTCCAACAACAGATTAAAAAAGAAATTAACGAGCTACAATTAACTGAATCGGATTGGGATAATTTATCATTATTAACGCTAATTGTTGAAAAATACGGTTCCTTTATCAGTTTTGTCAATTCTGATACTGCTTTAATTGATATCGCCCGTTCAACGGCTGCGGTGGCTGCGGCTTTAGCAGAAAATGTTGAAGCTAAAACCTTGTATTTAATTGCGGGAGATTTATCAGGAATCCAAAATTTTATTTATACGATTTCTTCCGATGGGGCGTTAAAATCGTTACGGGCTAGAAGTTTTTATTTAGAATTAGTCACAGAAGAAATTGTTCAACAGATTTTAAAGGAATTAAAGTTACCCAAAACGAGCGTTATTTATGCAGGAGGAGGAAATCTCTATATTCTAGCATCAGGGAATAAAGAAAAAGCGAAAGACGCTGTTAAGGCAGTCCGTGATCGCTTTAATAAATGGCTAAAACAAACTTTTCAAGGGAAAGTATTTTTAGCGTTAGATTATGTTGAGTTACCGACAGAAAATGTTAATAAAAAAGAACTCTTGAAAGCTTGGGAAGAAGTTCCTCAAAAATTAGGAAAACTCAAACAACGAAAATTTGAAACCGAACTCAGTGATTTTTTAGCCATAAAACCGAGTTATGAACCTTGTCGAGTTTGCCATCGAGATGATACAGAAAATTTAAAACCTTTATCCGATCAAGATTCTGTTTTAGCTTGTCCAACTTGTCGAGATATGTTTAAACTCGGTGGAGAGTTACTCAAGGTTGATTTGATTATTCGTTCATCAGACGAAAAATTAAAAGGATCACATCATCAGATTAAGTTTGACTGGGATGAAAACCCTATTTATTATCACGTTTTTCGTTATTGGCAACAGATTATTACTCAAGAATCTGATACAGTATTATTAGTAAATGACTGGAAGTTAGACCACTACCGATTTCGATATTTTAAAAATCCATCTCCTTTATTCTTAGGACAATATGCTAAGGAAAGTTACGAAGAAAAAAACCAAACCATTCGTGCTAATGAATTAGCGAATGTAGGGAAAGGAATTAACCGAGTTGGTTATCTGCGAATGGACGTTGACAAACTCGGTCAAATTTTTGCTAAAGGATTAGGAGATCATCAAAATTTACCCAGACTAGCGGGTTTATCTCGACAAATGACGTATTTTTTTAAAGTTTATTTGAATAGCTTAGCCGAAAATCGAGATCAGAATTTCTTTCAACCTTTAGGAAGTTCAGTTAAGTTTTTAAGTGAAAGCGATCGCAAAAATCTACTGTTCATTTATGCTGGAGGAGATGATCTATTTATTAGCGGTGCTTGGAATGAAGTTGTAGAATTTGCCTTTGATGTTTATCAATCTTTTCGCCACTACACAGGTCAACATCCAGATATTACTCTTTCCGGTGGTATCAGTTTAGCAGGTGCAAAATTTCCTTTATATTTAGCCGCTTCAGAATCAGGAAAAACAGAAGAAACAGCCAAAGGAAATGGACGGGATAGTTTAGGGTTATTTGGTCAAGCGTTAAAGTGGAAAGAATGGTTAGGGGGTGTAAATATAGAATTATCTGAAATTTTAGAAGAACCTGAGCAAAAAGACGACCATTATGGTAAAATCAAAAAATACTTAAGTCAAGAAAAAGAGGTTAAAGTCGCTCTATTTGGCGTTTTGCCTTTTGTGCAAATTCTCCAAAACCTCAATACCAACTATTCCCGTAGTTTTGTCCGAAATCTGCTAACGACGGCTCAACTCCAAGATTTAAAAATCAAAGAAATTGAGGAGAAACGTCAGAAGGAAGACTATCAGGATTACCTGTTAGATCTTCGATATTACTTGCACTTGCCTCAAATTGCTTACACTCTAGCTCGACTTCCTCAAGAAGTCCGCAATAAACCTGAATTTAAACCCGTGTTGACTTCCTTAAAACATCCTTACAATGCTCTTTATTTTCGGGTGATCGCTACTTGGATTGAATGTTTAAATCGTTCATCAAATTCTGAGGATTTATGATATGATCACGATAGAAAATCATCAAAAATCTAGCTTTATTGAACAAAAAATAACGATTTTGCAGTTAGTGGAAGGACTGTATGAAGAACAAAATTATCAAGGAAATCAGAGAATTATTTCTCTAATATTCTCTGAACTCAATTTAACCACCGAACAAAATTTTAACCTATAAGTTGAGTTAACTATGCCCATTGATCGAGACATTGAAAACCACATCAAATCTGATCAACTTAAATCTCTGAAAGATTATAAAATCCGAGATTTAGTTAAACACGCTCAAGAATTTGGCCCTTTTCTAAAAAATCAAAAATTAGAAACTAACCAAGTTCGTAAATTTTTAGATGCGATTAACCGCCTCAAAGTCAAAATTGCTCAAAATGCCGATCAAAGTCAGAAAGATATTGAGAAGAACAATCAAACAGTGTTCAGTAAAATTGAACCTGAAATTGTCTTGTTAAAACCTAAACTTGCCTATGCTGCCGCCAGACAAAACGCTGCTAAACCTCTGAGTAATGTGATGTCTGTTGCCATTGACAAAGTACATTCTTTAGAAGACTTTGAGCGCCTTGTTCAATTAATAGAATCAACCATTGCCTACCATAAAGCTGAAGGAGGAAAATAAATTATGACATCAGTAGTGGATAAACCCCAAAAAAAATTACTCGGAAAAATCATTATTACCAGCACTCTTGTCGTTGAAACTGGATTACATATTGGGGGTGGGGGTGAAAATTTAGATATTGGAGGATTAGATAAACCCGTCATTCGTGATCCCATGACCCAACGCCCTTATCTTCCCGGTTCTTCAATTAAAGGAAAACTGCGGGCGATTTTAGAACGTTGGTTGCAAAAACCCTTAAATCGTGCAGGAGGAAGCGGAACCTATCGTTATGAAAGCGATGATTTAGAAGATGGATATACAGAAATTTCTCAGGGGAAATTTGTTCGTTATGAAGGGGCAAGAACTTGCAAACTAAGTCGAGTCTTTGGATCAACAGGAGGATCAAGCTGTTATCTTAAAGAGGATATTATTAACTCAGAAGACTTAGACAAGAAAGGGAATGCTACAATAATTAATGGAGAAGAATATATCAAAACAAAAGGACGGAACCATGCTGCAAGATTAATCGTTAGAGACTGTCATCTAACAGAAGAATCCGCCAAAAAACTCGAAAAAATTGACACAGGTTTGTATATGACCGAGTGGAAATTTGAAAATGGAATAGATCGAGTGACGGCGGCGGCAAATCCTCGTCAGTTAGAACGAGTTCCCGCAGGTTCAGAGTTTAAATTTGAAATGGTATATACCGTTGAAGATGAGAGTCAAGCCGCAGAAGATTTAGAGAATTTAGCGATCGCCCTTGCAATTTTAGAAGATGATGCGTTAGGCGGACATGGTTCCAGAGGTTACGGAAAAATCCGCTTTGAGAATTTCGAGATAGAATATCGGGATATTAAACACTATCAAGAAATTGCCAGTGGCGGTGGAAAATTCCTACCCGTAGCGATTAAAGATATTGGGGAATTCCTGAGTCGTTTTAGTGATGTAAAAGCACTTTTACCTGCAAAAACACCATAAATCAATGATGACTAATTGGAAATTAATCCGACTCAATTTCGGACAAACACCCGCCCATTTTGGAGAAGTGGGAATTGGACTCGAAGAAAGCCGTGAACGAGTCCGATCAGATACTTTATTTAGTGCGTTGATTAGTAGTTATGCTCGTTTGTTTGGGAAAGAAAAGGTAGAAGAACTATTAGAAAACTTTCAACAATCTCCTTGTTTTCGTCATAGTTCTACCTTTATCTATCGTTGCCAAAAAGACAAATACACCTACTATCTTCCTAAACCTCTAGCTTTTCCTAAAAACTATCCCATTCAAAAAGATTTAGAGTTTACCAAAACTTACAAGAAACTGTCTTATTTACCCTTGGAAGTTTGGCAACGATGGTATCAAGGGGAAGGGTTTACAAATAGCGATCGCTTAGAACTAATTAATACAACAAACAAAACGGCAAAAGATAGCGATCCTTTGCACAAAGCCGGAACCTTTGACTACGGACAAACCTTCAAAATTGATAAAAACCCAAAAGTTGCGATAGATCGCACCACTCGATCTACTAACTTTTATCATACAGGTTTTGTCCAGTTTGAAAGCTCCCCCCATCAAGTTGAAAGTCAACCTAATCAACACTCAGGATTGTATTTTATTCTGAACTTTCCCACAACTAATCCTAAACTAGAAAAAGAAATTCAGGCGACTTTAAAATTCTTAGGAGAAGAAGGATTAGGCGGAGAACGTTCTAGTGGTGCAGGACGCTTTGATGTCGAATGGTTAGACTTAACTGAGGATTGGAAAAAAGTTGTTCAGCATCAACAATCTAACTACTGTTTAATTAGTTTATTTTGGGATGATTCCCTTTCCTCAGATCTATTAAATGAAACTGCTTGTTATGACATTCAAGAAAGAGGAGGCTGGATTGCATCTTCCCCATCCGGTTATCAAAAACGGCGAAAAATGGTGAGAATGTTTACAGAGGGATCGGTTTTTTCAGCTAATCCTCAAGGAAAACTTGCTAATGTCACTCCTGAACCATTTAAAGCTCATAAAGTTTATCGGAGTGGAGTCAGTTTAAGTCTACCCATTTCTATTAATTCCTAATCAAAATTATGGTTGCTTCTCAACAGTCGCAAATTAAAAAACCTGAAGTCTATGACTCTCGAAGAATTCGATTAACCAGTCCGATTTTACATATTGGGTCTGAGGTTTCAAAGTTGAGTCCTTTTGAATATGTACAAACCTCTAGTAAAGTTTATCTTCCAGATCGAGAAGCATTAGCTAGAGGTTTACAATCAAAAGGTAGACTCCAAGATTATATTAATGCCATTGATAATAACAGAGAAATTACAAGCATTCTCAAACAAGCGTTTGGGGAAAATTGGCAAACCGCAACGGATACGAATGGAAATCCCCTCTTTCCTGAAATTGGGATTAGTAATAAATGGATGGAAGAACAAATTAGTGATCTACGTCCGATGATTAGAAATGGTTTCGGACAACTTTATATCCCCGGAACCTCAATTAAAGGAGCCATTAGAACTGCGATCACTTATTATCTTATCAAACACGCAGATCAATATAAAACCCCTAAAAAAGTTAGTGATATTGAACAGCAATTAAGACAGAAATTGGCATCCGGTGAACTCAGGGGTGCATTTAATCAAAAGTTTGCCGATGACAACTTATTTATGAATAGTCTCTTTTCTAATTTTACCTTAAAATATCAAGACTATTCTCCCCAAACCAGAACAGGGCCAAATACCGATTTCATGCGAGCAATTCATGTGAGTGATACAGAACCTTTACTGAAAAAAACATTGACCCTGGCTAATGGAAACAGAACCACAGTTAATTTACCCATTGTTACAGAAGTTTTAGTTTCTAGCCGATTTGAAAATCATAATGCTAAATATCGAGCGTCTATTTATGCAGAAATGGTAAGAAATGTTAGAACAGAATTTACCCTAACAATTGATTATGAAATGTTGAATTGGTTTCGCCATCAACAAGGAATGATTATTCCCTTTAAAAATTCAAGAGAACTTTTGAAAATTTGCGAAGAATTTGCTCAAGAACAATGGGATGGAGAGCATGATTATTGGAACAATATTGAGGATAATACCCATCAAGGAAACCAACTATATTTTGATAAAATTCGAGAGTTTTATGAAGATGAAAAATGTCCGTATCAAACTCGCTTAGGTTGGGGAAGTGGGATGACAGGAACAACAATTAACTGGTTATTAAAAGATGATTTAAGATCCCAATTGCGAGATACCTGTGGTATTAGAGCACCTGGGTTTGAAGCACCTAAATCTCGGCGTACTATTACGAATAAAGACGGGGAAATTAGTTATCTTCCGGGGTGGGTTAAGTTTCAACTGCTTAAGAAGCAGGAACCTTAAGAAACCGGGTTTCTGAACCAAAAATCTTGATTGTAGCTCAGAGATAAAAACTAAAAACCCGGTTTCTACCGATTACCTAATAATTTTTAATTATGCTAATTCGTTCAACTTGGATATTAACCCCTAATGAACCCGCTATTTTACCCCGTGCTTATGGGTTGGAATTGGTAAAAGTTCTCCATGAACGATTAGGATTAGAAATGGGAAGAGAAACAATTCCTTCAGTATCTTTTGCAGGATTAAACGGACGTTGTTTAGCATCAGAAGGATTTTTAACCTTTAATTCAGGAGAATTTTATCAGTTATCGTTATGTGGATTAGAAGAAAGAGCCGGAAAAGCGATCGCATCTCTTAACCTTTCCGATTCTATCACATTTTTAGGGTCAAATTTTAATATTATTAATCGAGAAGATGAGATTACCAGTTATGAGGAACTATATACCACCTTAGTTGCTAATGAACCCGAACCCACAAGAATATTTAACTTACAATTTGCCACACCGACAGCTTTTGCTCAACAGGAAAACCATTTATCTTTACCTGTTCCCGCGTTAATGTTTCGCAGTTGGTTAGACCGTTGGAATCATTTTGCACCGATTTATTTAGGAGGGGATGAATTAATTGGTTACTTGAGTCGTTTAATTAAATTGCAAAAGCATCAATTAAAAACCCGTAACTTTCAACTCCCTCGCGGTTATTTACCGGGGTTTATGGGTCAAATTACGTTACAAGTTCCCAATCGAATTGATCCGTTATTAGCCAATGTTGCTCATTTATTAGTGAATTATGCCACATTTGCGGGGACGGGAGTTAAAACAAGATTGGGAATGGGAAAAACAACAATCAATTCTTACCAAGGTGAACCATGAAAATTATTTCTTTTTTAGGCTTTAACCAGTATATTGAAACAACCTATGTTCATCCTCAAGGAACTGATAAATGTCTAACGCCTTTTTTTCAAGAAGCTCTCGTTCAGTTTTATCAACCTGAAACTTTATATGTATTACTCACTCACACTGTAGAAACTAAACCCCCCAGAAATGCGACAGAACCTAATTGGACAGTCTTAAAAAGATTGTTAGAAAATCGAGTTCAACTCAAAGCGATTAAGAATATTCCAGAACGGAATACTCCTGAAGATATTTGGTGGATGTTTCAACAGATTGATAATTGTTTAGAACCTGGAGATCGGGTTATTTTTGATATTACCCATAGTTTTAGATCCGTTCCGATTTTAGCTTTAATTGCTGTGAGCTATTTACGAGTGGTGCGTCAAGTCATAATTGAAGGGTTGCTTTATGGAGCTTTTGAAGCAAAAAATCCAGAAAATAATGAAACACCAACTTTTGATTTATTACCTATTGTCAGTTTATTAGATTGGACAACCGCAACGGATCAATTTATCAAAACAGGGAATGGAGAATCACTAGCGAGTTTACTCCATAGCAGTAATCCTCAAACCGAAAAACTAGCAGCAAGTATTGATGGAATTTCTAAAGGATTGCAGCTTTTAAGACCGATGGATGTAATGCAAGAAGCAGCAATGTTACCTGATCATATTGCAGAAGCATCACCTCTTGTTTCTCAATCTGTCCCTCCATTCACCAGTTTACTTGCTCGTGTAGAAAAAGATTATGGCAATTTTGGTTTAGAAAATCCCTCTGATTATATCAATCATCCTCAAGCTTCTTTACTCCGACAACTGAAGATCATTGAATGGTATGCAGAAAAAGGTCAAACTGTTCAAGCTTTATCTTTAGCTAGAGAGTGGCTACCCTCTTTATTATGTTATCACTTTCAACTGGATTCTTTAGATAAGAAAAATCGAGAAGAAATGGAACTTTTGTTAACCGGAGGTAAAGTTAAAGACTCTGAAGGAAATACAATTAAAGAATCTGTTTATTTAGAACAATGGTCAACTTTGCCAAAAAAACAAAAAAGCCAACTTAATCGGCTGTGGGTCGGTGACTTTAACCTGGCTAACCTGCGAAATGATGTTTTACACGCAGGGTTTCGTAAAAATCCTAAGCCTGCTCAAGAAATACTGGAAAAAACAAAAAGTATTATTGAGGAATTAAAACGGGTAGCACAAACTTGGAATTTAGAAGATGATAGTGTTTAAAAACAGATGATTTTACCGTTACTCAATTTAATCAGTTGAGTTAAAAATGGCGATCTCATTGGACACAGTAAAACCACAATTTAATATTACAAAATCAAGGATTCAATTTAATGCTATCTCCCACTTGTCCCAAACTGCAATTAACCGTTGAACAAATTTTAAACGCTTAAATTTCAATCATGAAAACAACCTTAATTTCTACCGTTGGAACCAGCTTGATTTATCCGAATTTATCAGGACTTCCTGCTGATGAAACAAGTTATGAAACCTGGTTAAAACGTCAACCTTTATCCGAGCAACCTTTATTCAATTATGAACTTATCTCTAATATTAGAATAGCATTACAACAGAAAAACTGGAAACAGTTAGCAGACGGTTTAGCACAACTCCCTGGAACGACTCGACTTTGTGGTGCGGAAATTAACTCAATTAGCGATTTAATTCAACGAGGATACTGTATCGAAAAATGCACATTAATTTTCTGTCATTCAGCAACTCCAGACGGAGAAAATATTGCTGAAATCTTGAAATATTATTATCAAAGTCAAGGACATCGTACCGAACCTAAAAAAATTGAAGGGTTACAGGATGATCAACCGAAACTTTTTAGAACTAAAGGACTACGAAATTTAGCAAAAACTATTAGTCAGATTGTGCGGGAACAAACGCCCCGATATTGTGCGATTAATGCAACAGGGGGTTATAAAGCTCAAATTGCGATCGCAGTTTTAATGGGACAAGCATTAGGAGTTCCTGTTTATTACAAACATGAACGCTTTAGCGAAATTATTGCATTTCCTCCCATGCCTATTGGTTTAGATTTTAGTTTATGGTTAGAAAAAAGTGGAATATTAACCGCTTTAGATCGTCAAGATTTAGTACAATGGCAAGAAGTTGAGGAAGACTGGGATGAACGCATGGAAGCGTTAGTGGAACGATTAGAAATGGATGGGAAAATCTATTTAGAATTATCTCCCACAGGTCAAATTTTCCACGAAACGTTTAAGGGTCGTTTTCAATCTGAATATGATCAAGTTTTGCCTCCTGCGGTTCCTATTTCTCAGAAAAAACCACCTGATTTAACCAGTCATAGTTGGGAAAATGCGAGAACTCCTATTTTGAATTGGTTACAAAAAATTACTGAAGATTGTGCTTATGTTCAATCCTGTCGTACTCATTATTGGAATAAGGATTTACCTACACCTGTATTATTTAGATTAAGAGGAGAACAAATTGAGGGTATTTTTAGTAATGGTAGTTGGACAGTGAAATTTTATGTTGATACCTCATCCAATACCCCAGGACAACGGGCGGCTTGTGTGGCAGATTTGAATCAGAGAATAGAACAGTGGCAATAAAATAATAAACTTGGTTTCTAATGATAATGTAGTGACCAAAATCAATATTTATCATTGAGAAACTTGGTTTCTGTGTCCGTCCTAAAAACTAATCTGTTTTAATTCCTTGACGGGCTAATTATTCCACCGTCGCCAATAACTGTGAAAGACATTAAACGGTAAAGGTAAAGGAAAATAACTGTCCCAAAATCTTAATCGTTACCGATAATGCAGCCGATTTTTTAACTAGAATTAATCCAGACTAGAATCTTAGAAACCGGGTTTTTTTATGTTAATTATGATTAATCAAGAACACTTCAAAAACCCAGTTTCTGGAACTAGAAT
>NZ_JBJUDF010000256.1:0-3719 GCF_046067725.1 Planktothrix sp. | reverse complement strand
GGAGGAGGGAGGAGGGAACAGGGAACAGGGAACAGGGAACAGGGAATGGGGAATAGGGAATAGGGAATAGGGAATGGGGAATGGGGAATGGGGAAAATAATAAAATAATTAAAGAGCACATGGCTCTGGATTTGCTGTATCCGTCTTTACCGTGTTTGCGGTTAAGCTTGAGTTACGAAGGAATAGCCACAACTACAGCTTTGGGAGGCGTTGGGGTTTTGAAACCGAAATCCACCTCCCATTAAATCCTCGGAATAGTCAATTGTTAAGTTTTCTAGGTATTTTAACGTTTCAGGCGCGACTACAATTTCAATCCCATTAGACTGATAAACGATATCACTCGATTGGCGTGTTTCCTCAAATTCCATGATATATGACCAGTCACAGCAACCCCCTTTTTGAACTCCAAGACGAAAGAGGAGATGAGGATTATTTTGCTTGGACTTTAGGCGCAGAACTTCACGGGTAGCTGCTGGACTAAGAGAAATCATGGAACACCTGCTCGCAAAAACGTTAACTCATTTTCAGATTATCAGGGAGATGGCGTTCTAGTCATCTCTATGCAGGAGTTCGAGAATAGTCGTCTTGGAACCGAATAATATCATCCTCTCCCAAATATTCCCCATTTTGAACTTCGATTAACACAAGGGGAATGACACCGGGATTTTCCAAGCGGTGAGACATACATTGAGGAACATAAGTAGATTGGTTGGAGAATAAAATTTCTTCAGAATCTCCACAGACAACTCTAGCAGTTCCAGCCACTACAATCCAATGTTCACTGCGATGATGGTGCATTTGTAAACTTAGACGATGACCCGGTTTGACTTCAATTCGCTTAATTTTATATCCTGGCCCTTCTTCCAGGGTGGTAAATGAGCCCCAAGGTCTCAATTCAGTGGTGGCATTGCATACACTAGGGATATTATTCTCGATGGAGGGTTTAGAAGTTTCAACACTTTCCTTGACTGCTACCATGATTCTATTTCCTTATCAACGATTTGACGGAAGTTCCATTGCGGTTCAAACTTAGGGTGGTATTGGTGAACACTTGGGCGAATCTGGACATCTCTAAGAAGAGCCACCACAACCACCATAGTAAATGCACTCTGGCTGCTGTCACTATCATAATCGTCTTTAATCTAGCTCTGGTCAAATCTTTACAGAAATTTCGTAAAAATTGATAGTTAAAGGTTGACTGTTGGGTGTTGACTGTTAGCTGATTATTGATGATTGATGACAATTCCTAAGCCGTTATGAACAGGTGCAACTGTGGGGAAAGGGCGGTCTAAATAATATCCTCCTAGATAGAGACTGGTGGAACTTCCTCCGTCTAAATTTAAAGCGGTTACTGCTTCTAATTTTTGCAGAATTCGAGCGAGTTCGGATAAACTGGGGCCAGAACCATTGGGGCGGTTATGAACGGCTAGTATGAGTAAAGTATTATTAGGAGTAATTGCAATGGCACTGCGGATGGCTTTTTGTTGTTGAAAGGCGGGATTAAATCGTTCTAGGGCTGCATCTAAAACAATTTGACGATTTTGAATTAATAACGGCCCTGCTCCTAAAATATTAGGATAATTTTGAAAATCTGGGGGATCAGTTTGACTCTGTAATTGTAAACGAGTTCCGATGGGTAATAAATTTAATAATTCAGGACGATTTCGGACAACTAATAAATAACCTTGCACGGGAATAGGAATAGCAGGTGATCCCGATTTTGGGGCATCAATATAACGAGTAATTTGGTTATTCTCAACAACTATAATTTTTTCTTGATTGTTAATCGGAGTATAATGGGTTCCCCAATCAGAAGTATAACGTGAAATTCCGGCTTCTACATAACCACTATTGAGATATTGTAAAGGTAAGGTTTGACCCGAATCTGTTGTTATAGTTTCTTTTAAGATTAAACGATTCATCATTAAAGGTTGACTTCCTCCCCAAGCCATCGCACCTCGATTTAATATTGGACTCGATAACCAGTTATTATTCAACCGAATCGCACCTAAAGGATATTGATTATTGCGATTAAAAAATCCGCCATTAATGGCTGCTGAAACCTCTGCTTTTTGAGCTATATCTAATAAGGGTGAAGTTCCTTGGCGAGAATTAAGATTACTTAAAATAGGAATTAAATTAATTTCGGGTTGATTTAAGTCAACTTCTAACCAATAGACGGGAAACTTTTCGATAGATGATTCTGGAGTCTTAAAAATTCGATTGAGTAAAGACCCGAAAGAACTCTCTATTTTAGGAATTTCAATATACTCCTGTCTCCATCTAATCCCCGGTTGCCATAGAATATTTTTAGGCTCTAAAAAATCAGGTTTAGGTTCTACAATTAAACGATAGGGAGAGTCTAAGCTTGTTACCACAGGTCGCCAACCCGGAGGAATGCTAAATTGCAGACGAGTTTGAGAATTTTGGGATTGTAATTTTATATTAGAAGTGTTATTAGATAACAGTTTAGGATGAGCTTTTGCCTCTATAATTAAACTCCAATCTTGTAAAGTTGGGGGAGAAGGTTGAGTAGGTTTAGTTTGATTTTGAACCGTTGGATCATCGGTTAGAGGTGGGGAGGAAGGTTGAGGAGTAGGAGAAGGCGATCGCTTTTGAAGATCTGGAATCGGTTGTTGCCAGAAAGTGGGTTTATCGAGTTCAATAATAATTTTTTTAAGGGAAAATGTAGAAGAGGTTGGAGGTAAATTTGGGTCTAAAGATAGAGGTTCAGAACGGATAGATTGAATCGTTGATAAAGGAACTGTAATTTTTAAAGTCGTTCCATTGGGTTGAATTTCCCATTGATAACTTGCAGGAAAATTCGATAAATCTAAATAGCGATAAGGGCGAATATATTGAGCCGATAAAATAACTGAATCAGAAAACCATTGAATCGGTTGTTGAGAACTATTATTGGTATTAAGTAGATTCACTCCGAGATTCTGCATTAATCCAATATCACTAATTTGTACAGATTTTTTTGTATTTCTGTTGGTTGAATCAATTTGCCAAGGAATATTAATTAAATAGTTATTAAATTCAATACTATTTCCGTATGTTGAAGAATCGTTTGTTTCGGTTGTAGCTAGAGTGTTAAACGGGAAGGTACTTAACCCGATTAAACTTAACAAGAAAATCAGATTTTTTTGAGATCGAATTAGATTAAAATCAAGCATATTTTGACAAAAATGTAAACAAAAAAAATTGTCATTCAGAGCGCAGCGTTCGCGTAGCGTTGGCGTCAGCCAAAGAATCTCTAACTATCTTCGAGGTTAACAATAGATGCTTCACTTTGTAGATGCTTCACTTCGTTCAGGATGACAGGGGGGGTTAAGTTAACTGTTGTATCATTAACACCTTCAAACGATGAACTCGGATCGGTGAACAGTCAACCGTCAACCCTGCACTTTGTCATAGAATCCTCAAATTGTTTCAAAGTGTGATCCAATTCAGTGTATGCTAGTAAGGGTGGAGTTTTTCCGCCCTATGTAAATTTTGGCTAAAATTTGATTCTTAATGTAAAGAATGTAACGCTTGCTTGTTACATAGAATTTAAGGAAAAACGCAGTAGGGGGGGTTTCCCGCCCAACACTTCACCCGGTATTTCATCCGGTATTTCATGATCATTAACCCGCCCCATCCCTGGAGGCTGCACGTCAATATTTACTTGCTCAGTGCTGCGTTTACCTTCACTCGATAGAATCAAGACATGGATA
>NZ_JBJUDF010000255.1:0-3727 GCF_046067725.1 Planktothrix sp. | reverse complement strand
GATTAGAATTAATTGAAACTTCTACGGCTTCTGTAACTGCTTCTTCAAATTCTTCTAAATCTTGGCGCAGTAATTCTTCCGCTTTTGCTTCTGTAATAATCATTCCAGGTTCTACGGTTTTGGTGTGTCCATATCCAATTGTCCACACATCAACAGCATCTAGGTAAGCTTCTAATTCTAAGCCTTCAAAGGATTTAATTAAGTTAACTCCCTCGGAATTAATCGTCATTCCGCCACGAGTTGCGCTATCAGTTACAACCGGAGGAACTTGATCAGCAGAAGCAATCGTAAAGGTTTCAGCGAGGGTAAATTGTAAGGCTTTTTGCAGTAATTTTACTTGTTTGTGAGTCGGAATAACTTTAACGGCTAAACCGTCTTTATATTCATAAATGTTACCATCGGGAAAAATTTCGAGTGTCCGATTCATTGTTTTTATCCTTAATAATTGTTGTCTGAGGGTGTAATTTAGAGTTTGCAGTGTGATTTTCTGGGAGTTAGAAACCCAGTTGATTAAGTAGCGATCGCGGATGGAGAAACCGTTTCTGGTGCAGATAAAGTTGGGGACTCGGTAGACTCATCAACTTTAGTTTTCCAAAGTTCACAAACGGTTTCAGAGGTGGCTGATGATATCCCAGAGGTGGCTGAAGAAATTGTTTTGACAATTAACACCGCCAGCAGAACCGCGATCGAAGAAGCTAACCCTAAATGACTGGCTAAAATGGGTGCTAACAACGCAGCGGCTTTCTCTGAATTTTCTTTGTAAGCCACTAGGATTTTCTGCTTCAATTCCTGATCATCAAACAAATCACTACACATCAATTGATAAGCTTTGATGTTTAATTTTTGGAAAAAGCGATCGCCGGCTTTAACAGTTTCTTGATCAAACCCGCCTCTAGGCGTTGCAATTAACGCCTCTTCTAAACTTTCTAAAGATGAAGCAGAACGAGAGGTTGATTCCTTGGCGAGTTCTTGTTCCTGAATGGCGAGTTGTGCTTTGAGAGTCTCTTCATCAAGTTCTATTAGCTGTTTGGCAAATTCATCACTGATCATCATCAATTTTTCCTTTAAACAAAATTCATCAGTTCTATTAGAAAAAATAAAGAACTTGAAGCTCTCTAACGAGAAATGAAATGTACGAAAAACTGTCCATCTGGGATACAGGTATCTTTAATCATGCCGTAGGAATAATGAAGAAATTTACCTTTTTGATTGTTGCCGTAGGGGTCATTGATATCATAACCTTCTGCAAACCATTCTCCATAGGGATCGTGAACAATAAATCCTTTGCTGTCATATCCAACTAAGACGATAATATGTCCAATTCGAGTAAAAAAGCCATGTACAACGGCTGGATTTCCATTCGCTAACCAATCTTTTACCTGTTCAATGGTTGCTGTTGTTGTGAACTTATCTTTGGCTCCATAATCACGAACAATCACAGCTAGATCATCACCCGAATGACGGCTTAATCCTTGATCTAACGCATATTGATAAAGCTCATCCTCAAACTGTCCCTGACTTTGTTTACGGGAGATTTTGAGATATTCTAAACACATGGCGATCGAAGTAACATTACAGGAACCCGTCGGGTTATGTAAGTTATCATTTTGAGATTTGTAAGGAACTGGCAATTTAATTTCGTTGCGTTTTGGATAAACTTTAGTATTGCCTTCTAAAATCTCGGCGTGTTCTCCAAAAATATACCAAGTCCAACTCTGGTTAATAGGTGTATCTGCTAAGGTAATTTTTAAATGACCACGCTCTACCCCAAATGATGTGATTTTAAGGGTTTTACCGACTTTGATCTCTTGTTTTTCGCTCGCTAGTAGGGTATTAGATTGTAAGGGTTTTGTTTTTAGGAGAGTATCTTTGATAATGTGAACCTGAATGAGTGGCACACTTTCTCCGCCTCGTGCTGCAACTTGATCAGATTCCAGCAATTCTTGAGCCGTTCTGCTTCCTAAAAATTCGGGTTCATAACAGCGCTTTAGGTTTTGAAATCGCTGTAAAGCTGCAATAGAAACATTACCAAAGACCTCTTCTACATTGGAGGAAAGAAACCCTTGATTAATCAGAATTTCCTGAATTTGTGAGCTTAGATCTTGATCTTGTTGAAGATGATAGAAGTCATATTTTAGATTGGCTTCTAAGAAAGATTGCAGATTCATTTTGTACCCTCAGTTTGAATTTTTACAAAATTAACACTGACTGATAATTGACTAAAGATATTAAAAATTAAATCATTCCCCATTCAATAACAAATTTTATTTTTAATTGAATTGTTTTTTTGGGAATTGAATTGATTTGTAAATAAGATAGCTTTTAGCCTCGAACTTATTCAACCTATAAATCTCATAAAAAAACTCATAACAAAATCCGCACTCAGTATATACTTACTACAACAGAATATTCCAATCACGCTTAAGCCAATCTACAAGCACATTATGAACTTAGATTTTGTTCTTAAAATCGTGAACCGTAAGCTGATTGAGAGTCAAAACCCTCCCCTGAATACGGCAGAAGATCTAATACTGCGAGGCATTTGGGAGTACAAGACCTATAACGTCGTTGCTGAAGAAGCGGGCTACAGCCCAGGTTACTTTACGAATGTGGTTGCGCCGGAGTTGTTCCGACGACTTTCGGAAATTACGAACGAACGGGTGACTAAAAAAAACTGTCGAGCCCTGTTAGAGTCTTATGTTGCTACTTGCGGCACACCGGAGAAAACGTTACCCCGTCAAGATCCTATAAGCTTTTCTGCAACGACTTTGCAGGATATATCACCTTGCTTTCCTAGTGGAGCCGTTGCTCTGGGTTCCCCGTTTTATATAGAACGTTCCCCCATTCAAGAGCAAGTTTATGCAGAAATTGGTAAACCTGGAGCTTTGGTGCGGATTAAAGCACCTCAAGAAATGGGTAAAACGTCTCTACTGCTTAGAGTTCTAGACTATGCCCATCGTTTGGACTATTGCACGATTTACCTCAATTTACAGCAAGTTGACCAAGCGATTTTGAGGGATGTGAATCGATTTTTGCGCTGGCTGTGCGCCAGTATTACCCGTCAGCTTGGCAAAGACTCTAACTTAGATAATTATTGGGATGAAGATATTGGCAGCAAAATTAGTTGCACTCTCTATTTGCGAAATTATTTGCTAGAAACTATCGATTCTCCTCTTGTCCTGGCGTTGGATGAAGTCAACCAGATTTTTGAGCATCCTGAAGTGGCGAAAGATTTTTTTTCTTTGCTGCGTTCCTGGTATGAAGAAGCGAAAAGGCTACCTGTTTGGAAGAAGTTGCGCTTAATTGTAGTTCATTCCACAGAAATCTATGTTCCCCTACAGCTTAAGCAGTCCCCTTTTAATGTGGGGCTACCGATTCAGTTAAATAGTTTCAATTTAGAAGAAGTGCTGGAGTTAGCTAAACGCTATGAGCTTAACTGGGCTGATGGAGAAGAGGCAAAACTTCTGATGGGTATGGTAGGAGGACATCCAGCGCTTGTACACACAGCTATCTATCATCTAAGTCGTGGGGATGTGACCCTCACCCAACTGCTGCAAACTGCGCCCACATCAACTGGGGTGTATTCCAGTCACTTGCGACGTCATCAAGCAATCTTGGAAGAACAGCAGGAGTTAGCCATCGCTTTTAATACTGCTATGACTACTCCTGACCCCGTACCATTAGAACCTATCCTAGCTTACAAGTTAAGCAGCATGGGGTTAATTCA
>NZ_JBJUDF010000254.1:0-14510 GCF_046067725.1 Planktothrix sp. | reverse complement strand
TCATAAAAACAGGATGGGAGTGTGGAAACGAGCGTGTCTTCAGACAACAGAGGAAACACGACTCAGGGGAATTTATTCCCCGTGAATATTCTAGTAATTTATGTTAACATCAAGAAACAAAAAAGTCGTGATAGTCGAGTCAATGGCTAAAGCAATTAAAACAATGGGAGTACAACAAATATTGTTGTCTCCAGATCCAGAAACCCTTGCTTTACTGGAGTATCTCTGTCAACAATCCGGTAAATTGTACAACACAGGAATTTATTTTGCCCGTCAAACATTATTTCAAACAGGAAAGTTACTAACAGGAAAATTTGATTTAGCTTTTGAGCCATCAATATCTAAGTCTTTGTTAGCACAATCAATGCCGTCAACACCGATGCAACAAACCTTGATGTCGGTAACAGAAGCATTCAAATCTTTCAAGAATTTAAGAGATTTACATAAAAAAGATCAACTGCATTTTAGACCTAAACCACCTGGCTATCTTAAAGGTTCTAAACTGTTTAAAGTTGCCTATCCTAATTCTGGGGGACAAAGACCGACATTAATCAATGGTCAACTTAGATTTTCTCTAGGATTAACAATTAGAAGATGGTTTGGGGTATCAGAATTCTTCTTACCCATGCCATCTAATCTTGATTACTCTAAGGTTAAAGAGTTTACTATTCTTCCTAAGAATGGTGCTTTTTATTTGGAAGCATCCTACGAGTTAGAGAAACAAAACCATGAATTAGATATTAATCAAGCATTATCTATTGATTTAGGAACTGCTGATAATTTAGCGGCTTGTGTTGATACTTTAGGAAATTCTTTTTTGATTGATGCCAGAGCGATGAAAGCCGCAAATCAACTTTGGAATAAAAAGGTATCAACCCGTCAAGAAGGTAAACCCCAAGGATATTGGGATAATTGGTTAGACCGTGTAACCCGTAAACGCAATCACCAAATGCGCGACGGAATCAACAAAGCAGCTAAACACATTATCAACCATTGCCTGAAATATGGTATTGGAACTTTGGTGATGGGTTGGAATGAAGGGTTTAAAGTTGATACAAATTTAGGGAATTTGAATAATCAAAAATTTGTTCAAATGCCTTTGAGTCAATTAAAATCCCGTGTCAAACAACTTTGTAATTTACACGGGATTAAGTTTGTTGAAACCGAGGAAGCCTATACTTCAAAAGCTAGTTTTTTAGATGGAGACTCCCTACCTCAATACGGTGAAAAACCGATGGGGTGGAAAGCATCTGGAAACCGAATTAAGCGGGGTCTTTATCGGACTGCTGATGGTTTTTTTGTTAATGCTGACTTAAATGGTGCAGCAAATATTCTGAGAAAAGTATCGGGAAGATTAGGTTTGTCGCTTAATCAACTCAGTAGACGATCTTTGGCAGTCGTAGCGAGAATTAGATTAAACTAATTCTGTCCGCAGAATCGAGCGTGTCTTCAGACCTGATAGTGTCAATTCTTGGCTGAACGTAAACAGTACAATGGTTAGAAGAAAAGGTTTTCTGAAACATTTCATAGCAGTGATCCTGGGGACAACCGTGCTTTTAGAGCAAGCTCCAAAGCCGGTACTGGCGGTATCCGTTCATCCTCAAAACCCCATCCCTTTAGCTCCATCCCCGGCTAAATTTTTAACCCCCAGAACCCCTAAATTTGCAACTTCTACCTTATTCCCCCCATCTAAACAGCCAAGTTCTGATTCCAATTCCATTGAAGTTCATTTGCAATTGGTGATTAAATTAAATGAACGTCGAGTTTATGTGTATCGAAATCAACAGTTACAAACCAGTTATCCCATCGCCGTTGGTCGAGAAGGTTGGGAAACACCCGTTGGTCAATATCAAGTGATTCAAATGATTTCTAATCCGACTTGGGAGCATCCTCTGACCGGAGAAATTATTCCCCCTGGCCCCGATAATCCTTTAGGTTCGCGCTGGATTGGATTTTGGACAGATGGAACAAACTATATTGGATTTCATGGAACTCCTAATACCGAAACCGTTGGACAGGCAGCCTCTCACGGCTGTATTCGGATGTTTAATCAAGATGTTCTAGTATTATTTGACAAGGTAAAAATCGGAACCCCGGTCATTGTCGAACCTTAATCACAGGTTTGACGATTTTAGGATTTGATTGAAAAAAATACGGTAAACTAAACACTGGTTAATGGACACTGCACACTTCATGACATATCCTGCTGCACCTGAAATTAATCCCAATCTTTGGCCGGAGTTATTACAACAATTATTAGACCGCCAATCTCTTTCAATCACCCAAGCATCACAACTGATGCAGGGATGGTTGCAAGAAACCGTTCCTCCCGTGCTTTCAGGCGCAATTCTAGCCGCCATTCAAGCAAAAGGAGTCTCCGCAGAAGAATTAGCCGGAATGGCATCGGTGTTACAGTCCTGTTGTGTTTCAGAATCTCCGGTTTCAGGGAATTCTGATGTGATTTCCCCTTATCGCTTGATTGATACCTGTGGAACTGGCGGGGATGGAGCTTCCACCTTTAATATTTCCACTACTGTTGCCTTTGTTGCAGCAGCAGCCGGGGTTCCCGTAGCTAAACATGGAAATCGGTCTGCATCGAGTAAAGTCGGGTCTGCCGATGTTTTAGAAGCCTTGGGGATTAACTTAAAAGCACCTGGAGAAAAAGTCGCCCAAGCGTTATCAGCCGTCGGAATTACGTTTTTATTTGCTCCGGGTTGGCATCCCGCCATGAAAGCCGTTGTTCCCCTGCGCCAAACCTTAAAAGTCCGAACCGTGTTTAATTTATTAGGGCCATTGGTCAATCCGCTCCATCCCACCGGACAGGTTATGGGGGTTTTTGATCCGAAATTGCTTCCTATCCTTGCTCAAGCTTTAAAGGAATTAGGGACAGAAGTTGCTATTGTGTTACATGGGCGGGAAAGGCTGGATGAAGCGGGCTTAGGGGATATTACTGACTTGGCAATTTTAGATCAAGGTAAGATTGAGCAAACGACTCTGAACCCGCAGGAGGTTGGGTTAACCTTTGCCCCTATTAGTGCCTTAAAAGGGGGAGATGTGGAAGAAAATGTTGAGATTCTGCGAAATTTATTACAAGGAAAAGGCACACAAGCACAACAAGATGTTGTCGCGTTGAATGCGTCTTTAGCTTTACAAGTGGGGGGTGCTGTACCGATGGGTTCACATGAAAAAGGAATCTCTCTGGCTCAAGAGATTTTACAAAGTGGTGCAGCTTGGTCAAAATTGGAACAACTGGTACAATTTCTCAAAGATTAAGATTAGCTACGGGCGCGGAATTCAATCACATCCTGTTTAATCGTGATATCGTAACTTCCAAAAAAGCCTTGTCCTAATAGTCCTATTTCTAATACCGGAGAAATAGACACTTCGACATTGCTCATTTGTAATCCTCCTACATTAATAGAATCTACCCGGCCAAACTCTTGATTGACCAATCGATCACTGACGGTATTAATGGGTAAACTTCTATAGGTTTGAACCTTGAGAGCATTTGCCATTGCAGGTGTAATCACAACTCCACTCGCTCCCGTATCTAATAACATTTCAAAGGTATTTTGACCATTAAAATTAACATCTATTACGGGAACTCCTCCCTCCCTTCGTTTAATTGGAATTTGAAAAACACCGGGTGTTGTCGGGTTAGCAGATAGGGGCGTTGTGGTGGTAGGAAATAAACCACAAACCGACTGCGTTAAATTCTCAACATTTCCTGATCGTTCCCGAATAAAACACCCAGGATATTCTTGAGCATTAACCGGAATTTCACTGAGTAAAACTCCACCTAAAAGCAGAGTTAAACCGAGTCTTAGGGAATCAAAATGCCTTAAAATAACTTGGCTCATAATCTCACCCTGTTATTTGAGTTTAAGGATTAGAGCGTTCAATCTCTTCATTCGGTCTGGTATCTGTCTGAGCAACATCTCAGAACCTGAATTCATGAAGCAGTTATCTATTTTTGATTGTCTTGATTCACTTCGTGACGCTACGCGAACGAAATTCAACTACATCTTCTTTAATGGTAACATCATATTCTCCAAAGAAATCTTGACCGAGTAAACCTACATCTAACAGGGGAGCGATCGCAACGATCAGATTATTTTTAATGGCTCCTCCTACATTAAGAGCTTGAATAGAACCCAAATCAAATTCAACACCTTTTTGACTGGGTGTATCCGCTTTTCCCCGTCCGGCTGGAATCACCCCTAAAAGTTTTGCCATCATCGGAGTAATGACAGTTCCACTGGCTCCGGTATCAACCATCATTTCAAAGGGTTGTCGGTCATTAAATATTGCTTGAATTACTGGAATTCCTCCTTCTCTTCTAATAATTTTAGCTTGATAAACTCCGGGTGTTGTTAAAGGAGAAATAGCCGTGTTTTCATTAGTTTCTGGAAAAACGCAAACCGGATCTAAAGAAATAATTTGCCCAGTTTTTGTTCTCAGGAAACAACCTGGATGTTCTTGAGCAACAAGAGGAGAAGCAGAGTTCAAGATTAACCCTGTTGTTGATAATAAAATCGAAAACAGAGAGAGAAACCCAGGTAAACCCTGATTTTTAAAGTGTTTTGTCATAACTTTTAAATAATGCTCTATCGTATATTTTATACCTGAATTGAAAACAGTCTATGCTTTCGCGCTATTGTAAAACAACAACTCTAAAGTCAGTTCCTTGAAGGCAGTCGTGAAATACTTTTTTTTAACCGATGGATGGACAATAGGGCGAGTTTGGGGAGTCGGAGGTTTGTGGGATGAAGCTTTGCGCCGCCGTCCACCCGAAATTCAGCAAATGAACCTCTGTATTTGGGATCAGAGTCAACAAGAAAAGATGTGGCTGTATCGAGTTGAAGATGCTGTTTTGATGGTCGAGGTCAAACCTGATCTCACCCAACTAAACCACCCCTCGAACAACATTGGTCAAGTTGTTCTGACCCGCTTAATAACCGCCGAGCAAGTCCTAGAACGCTTGGGAACTGCGGCGACAGAATGCCAAATGAACAAGAATTTGTAATCTAAATTGTTGGTGGAGGCAGTGATCAGCCCAAGAATCTCCCATCAACCCTGCGGGTGTAATGGTGAGAGGATCAAAACTATTGCATTTGGTTCTAACAATCGATACACTTCTTTAAGATAAGCTTCATGTCCGTGGAGATCCCGTTAAAGGTCTAACCAAAATTGATCACTTGTCAATTCAGGGATGATCGATTCGGGCTTATTCATAGCAAAGTTATAAAAAAGTAGACCATTATCAACTAGGAGGAGCGTAGTCAATGGGACTACCCTGGTATCGTGTACATACAGTTGTTCTGAATGACCCAGGACGATTGATCTCTGTACACCTGATGCACACCGCTTTGGTGGCAGGTTGGGCTGGATCTATGGCCCTTTATGAACTCGCAATTTATGATCCTTCTGATCCCGTCCTCAACCCGATGTGGCGTCAAGGGATGTTCGTCATGCCCTTCATGGCCCGCTTAGGGGTAACTCAATCCTGGGGCGGTTGGAGTCTCACCGGAGAAGCCGTTACCAACCCTGGTATTTGGTCTTTTGAAGGGGTGGCTGCCACTCATATCATTCTGTCTGGTTTACTCTTCCTGGCAGCCGTTTGGCACTGGGTTTTTTGGGATCTGGAACTGTTTACCGATCCGCGCACAGGTGAACCTGCCTTAGATTTGCCGAAAATGTTTGGCATTCACCTGTTCTTATCGGGTCTACTCTGCTTTGGTTTTGGAGCCTTCCATTTAACCGGCTTATTTGGCCCTGGAATGTGGGTATCCGATCCCTATGGCATCACAGGGAGTGTGCAACCCGTTGCACCCGCTTGGGGGCCAGAAGGATTTAACCCGTTCAATGCGGGAGGAATTGTTGCTCACCATATTGCCGCAGGTGTTGTTGGCATTATTGCGGGTCTATTCCACCTGTCTGTCCGTCCGCCCCAACGGTTATACAAAGCCCTACGGATGGGGAATATTGAAACGGTATTATCCAGCAGTATTGCCGCCGTGTTTTTCTCAGCTTTTGTTGTGGCTGGAACCATGTGGTATGGTTCTGCAGCCACCCCCATCGAACTGTTTGGCCCGACTCGCTATCAATGGGATAGTGGTTATTTCCAGCAGGAAATTCAACGCCGGGTACAAGCCAGTGTTGCCCGTGGCGATAGCTATGCTGAAGCTTGGGAAAAAATTCCTGAAAAACTCGCCTTCTATGACTATGTAGGCAACAGCCCTGCTAAAGGCGGTTTATTCCGGGTTGGCCCCATGAACAATGGAGATGGGATTGCTAAAGCTTGGTTAGGCCATCCTGTGTTCAAAGATGCTGAAGGACGGGAATTATTTGTCCGTCGTCTTCCTAACTTCTTTGAAACCTTCCCCGTTATCCTCACGGATAAAGACGGTGTGGTTCGCGCTGATATTCCCTTCCGTCGGGCTGAGTCTCGCTACAGCTTTGAACAAGCTGGGGTGACGGTTAGTTTCTACGGTGGAGAGTTAGATGGCAAAACCTATAGCGATGCTCCAACCGTTAAGAAATATGCCCGTTTAGCCCAACAAGGGGAACCCTTCGAGTTTGATCGTGAAACCTTGGGATCTGACGGGGTGTTCCGTACCAGCACCCGGGGCTGGTTCACCTACGCTCACGCTTGCTTTGCTTTATTGTTCTTCTTTGGCCATATTTGGCATGGTTCTCGGACAATCTTCCGCGATGTGTTCGCTGGGGTGGAAGCTGACCTTGAAGAACAAGTGGAGTGGGGCTTGTTCCAGAAACTGGGTGACAAAACTACTCGTGTTAAGAAAACGGTCTAGGATAGACCCTGAACTTTTGGGTTCTTGATTGTAGACCCTAATTTTTGCAGAGTTGGAACTTTGTTGATCAAGTTTCCAACTCTTTCTTTATAGGGTTCTTGCTGAATAATCGAGATCAACCGGAACTTTCACCCCAGTAGTTTACTCGCTCAATGGTAGACTGTTAGAAAACAATAAGTTTAGGAAACATTAACATGGAAAGTGTTGCTTACATCTTAGTTTTGACATTGGCTTTAGGAGTTCTCTTTTTTGCAATTGCCTTCCGCGAACCCCCTCGTATTGGTAAGTAACTGGCAATCAGAGAATTTTTTTCCATTCTAATACTAAGTAATGGAGGCTTGGGGTTGATTAAAGATTTCGGACTTGAATCAACCCAAAGATACTTTGATTTTTTCAGGATCAAGGAATTCATCCGTTCAACTTCAACCCTAAGTTCTCATCACTTAGTATTGGAATACTCAAAAGTTACACACCGTGCTTTGTACTCACTGATCAGACATCTTCTGTTCAGTGAAATCTATTCTCAAAGGACGTTAATTATGCAGTGTCCCGTTTGTCAGTATACCAATAGTCGCGTTCTGGAGTCTCGTTCGGCTGAATCGGGTAAAAGTATTCGCCGTCGTCGAGAATGTCTCCAGTGTCAGCATCGGTTTACGACCTATGAACGGATTGAATTTGTTCCTATTACTGTTTTGAAGCGGGATGGGAAACGAGAATCCTTTGATCGGTCTAAATTACTTCGGGGAATGGTGCGAGCTTGTGAAAAAACAGGACTTTCCGCTTCCGATTTAGAATTGATTATTGATGAAATTGAAGCCGAACTACAACAACGTTCCCAACGGGAAATTCCGACTCAGGAAATTGGAGAGTTGGTCTTGCAACGACTCAAATCCTTAAGTGAAGTTGCCTATGTGCGGTTTGCTTCGGTTTATCGACAATTTCAAGGAATTCGAGATTTTGCAGAAGCGTTAAACCACTTTCAGAGTGATCACGAACCTCAAAATCGGGTTCAACAAGCTTCCACTCCAGAAGATGTAGCCTCCTCCATCGAAACCCCCCCTTCTTTATGCTCTGCCTCCTGAGTTGGTTTTTGCAATGAGAGCTATAATTTCCAATTGATCTGAATTAATTTTCAACCCCAACCTAAACTTGAGAAAACTTTGGGTAAGCGATGACCCAAAATCGATCAGTTATGGCATAATAGATATGCTCTGAACAGTTATACTATTTAAGTTAACTCCATTTACCAAATTAAACAAAAAAGTTTAACTGAGTGAACGAGGTTAAACTTAAGTCGCCGGAGGGCATTCGGAGACTCAAAACGGACGTGGAGATTGCGTAAGACCTAAACACTTAGGCCTTGATCGATGAAGCGTCAACCCCATTCAGCGACCCTTGTGGCGTGGCGAAGAATCCACTCGCCTTTCGGCAGTGGAGGATGTCAAAGGAGCTACTAGACTTGACGTGGTAATCCTCGATTGATCTGTTGTCAGCAGCTCTTGCAGGGGCTTCAGATGTCAAGTCAGCAGTTTTGATCGCCTAGAAATTGGCTTATCAGCCAGAATCAAAAACCTCTCTTAACTGCAAAAACAACCATTTAATAGGAGCAACTTTAGGACACAACTCGCATGATCAATCAGAAAACAAAACCAAAAGATGTGGGCTTTACCCACGAAGATTTTGCCGCCTTACTCGATAAATACGACTATCACTTTAGTCCCGGTGACGTAGTGGCGGGGACAGTTTTTAGTCTAGAGCCAAGGGGTGCTCTGATTGATATTGGTGCTAAGACCGCAGCATACATTCCACTACAAGAAATGTCAATTAATCGGGTGGAAAGTCCTGATGAAGTGTTACAGTCCAATGAAACCCGTGAGTTTTTCATCCTCACCGATGAAAACGAAGATGGACAATTAACCCTTTCCATTCGTCGCATTGAGTATATGCGGGCATGGGAGCGAGTCCGCCAACTGCAAGCGGAAGATGCTACCGTCCGTTCTCAAGTCTTTGCCACAAATCGAGGCGGCGCTTTAGTTCGCATTGAAGGATTGCGGGGCTTTATTCCCGGTTCCCACATTAGTACACGCAAACCCAAAGAAGAACTCGTTGCTGAAGAATTACCCTTAAAATTTCTAGAGGTTGATGAAGATCGTAATCGCCTCGTCCTAAGCCATCGTCGGGCTTTAGTTGAGCGGAAGATGAACCGCTTAGAAGTGGGTGAAGTGGTAACTGGAACCGTTAGAGGCATTAAACCTTACGGGGCTTTTATTGACATTGGTGGCGTGAGTGGTCTGCTCCACATCTCAGAAATTTCTCACGATCACATTGACACCCCCCATAGCGTTTTTAATGTCAATGATGAAGTCAAAGTCATGATCATTGATTTGGATGCGGATCGAGGTCGGATTTCCTTGTCCACCAAACAACTCGAACCCGAACCCGGAGCAATGGTTAAAAATCCTCAGCTAGTTTATGACAAAGCTGAAGAAATGGCAGCCAAATTCCGAGAAAAACTTTTAGCGGCTCAACAGGGAACCGTCGCGGTTGAAGTTCCGACCGATATCGATGATGCTGATATTCCATCCGCCATTGATGATGAAATCCCATCTGCGATTGATGATGATATTCCTGAAGCCATCGAAGAAGATGTTGAGGCTGTTGCAGAAGGAGTATAGGTTCCCAATCACAACCCAGGAAGAGGAGCAAGGAAAGTAAAAATTAATCTTTTGCCAATTCCAGGTTTCCTGTTCCTGATGTCTTCAACACCAGAAGAGGGAATAGATTTTTTCCTGTTCCCTGTTCCCAGTTAAGCTGTTCCCAGTTCCCTATTTTCTGTTCCCATTGGAGTGTTTCAGGTTGGTCACTCTTCAAGTTCAGACTGTTACTTTTGCCAATATCGAAGCCGTTATCTTTGATAAAGATGGAACCCTAGAGAATTCTACGGATTTCTTAAGAAATTTAGCCCAAAAGCGAGCACGTTTAATTGATGCTCAAATTCCTGGGATTGGGGAACCTTTATTGATGGCTTTTGGGGTTCAGGGAGATACCCTTGACCCAACCGGATTGATGGCTGTGGGAAGCCGACGAGAAAATGAAATTGCTGCTGCTGCCTATATTGCTGAAACTGGGCGAGGGTGGTTAGAGTCTTTAAATATTGCCCGTCGTGCCTTTGAGGATGCGGATCACTATTTGAAGTCTCGACCACCTTCTCCTCTGTTTATCGGGTGTTTGGAAACCCTAAAATTTCTCTGTGATACCGGAGTGAAAGTGGGTATTCTTTCTGCAGCTCCAACCTCAGATGTCGAACGCTTTGTTAAATATCATCAGCTTCAACCCTATATCCATTTTTATCAAGGGGTGGATGAAGGCCCCTCTAAACCTAATCCGATTTTGTTTCTCAACGCCTGTAAAGCCTTGAAAGTTAATCCTTCTGCAACTTTAATGGTAGGGGATGCTCAGGGAGATATTGATATGGCGTTGGCATCGCAGTCTGCGGGTTGTGTCGGTATTTGTTGGAATACATCACGCCCTAACCCACTCAAAGGGGCTGATGTCATCATTTCGCAATTGGATGAAATTAAAGTTCTGGTTTAATGGGATATCGATCCCTACATTGTTCAGAGCGTTGCAACTTTGTTGATTTTAATTTGTCCGATTCTACAATGTGCAAATGCTGCCAGGTACTTCTTGATGGGATGGCAATAGAAGTTGCGATCTGTATTCCCCTTCTGGGTTCTCCCAATCCTGAAATTCAAGGTTTAGAAAAGCACGGTTAAAACCCGTGAATCTGTGAAATCAATCATTATTTGTGATTCTAATTGTTGTCCAAGCTGTAGTAGTGTAATTCTAAGGTAGAGACCTAGTATGCTAGGTTTGTACAGACGCTTACACCGCCATCCCACTAAATACTAGGAGGAATGATTATTGTCTCGCCGTTACCTGTTCACCTCTGAATCCGTTACAGAAGGCCATCCCGATAAAATCTGCGATCAAATCTCCGATACGATTTTAGATGCCTTATTAACCCAAGATGCCAAAAGTCGTGTTGCTGCTGAAGTCGTTGTTAATACAGGTTTGGTGTTAATTACGGGTGAAATTACCACGAATGCTCAAGTTAACTATATTGATGTAGCCCGAAAAAAAATTGCGGAGATCGGTTATGTTGATGCTAACAACGGTTTTTCAGCCGATAGCTGCTCGGTTTTAATTGCCTTAGATAAACAATCTCCTGATATTGCTCAAGGGGTGAACCAAGCCCAAGAAGCGAGAGAATCGTTAAGTGATGAACAACTGGATGCAATTGGGGCCGGAGATCAAGGCATCATGTTTGGTTTCGCTTGTAATGAAACCCCAGAACTAATGCCCTTGCCCATTAGTTTAGCCCATCGGATTTCTCGACAATTGGCATCCGTGCGGAAAAATGGGAAACTGCCTTATTTACGTCCCGATGGCAAAACCCAAGTCACTGTTCTGTATGAAGATGATCGTCCCGTTGGCATTGATACGATTTTAATCTCCACCCAACATACTGCCACCATTGGGGATATTACGGATGAGGCGGAGGTACAAAACAAAATTAAAGAAGATTTGTGGTTAACCGTTGTCCAACCTGTGTTTGCTGATATTTCGATCAAGCCGGATGACCAAACTCGCTTTTTAGTCAACCCAACCGGTAAATTTGTGATTGGTGGCCCTCAAGGAGATTCTGGCTTAACAGGTCGTAAAATTATTGTGGATACCTATGGTGGCTATTCTCGTCATGGAGGCGGCGCTTTTTCCGGTAAAGATCCCACAAAAGTAGACCGCAGCGCTGCTTATGCTTGTCGTTATGTGGCGAAAAATATTGTCGCAGCTGGGTTAGCGGATAAGTGCGAAGTGCAATTAAGTTATGCGATTGGGGTGGCTCGACCCGTCAGCATCTTGATTGAAACGTTTGGAACCGCTAAGGTAGATGAAAACCAGCTTTTGGAAGCCGTCAAAACCCATTTTGAATTGCGCCCTGCTGGAATGATTCAAGCCTTTAATTTACAAAAATTACCCGCAGAACGGGGTGGCCGTTTCTTCCAAGATGTAGCTGCTTATGGGCATTTTGGTCGCACAGACTTAGATTTACCTTGGGAGAAAACCGATAAAGCACAACGACTCAAAGAATCCTTATTGCAGACTGCTACTGCGATCGCTTAGTTCTGACGAAATTTTGTTTGTCGGAAGTTTATCCTGAACACAGTGATTCTTCAGTGTACTAGACAATAGAACCCACTTCAAGTCACATCAATCTTGACAGATTGTAAACTGCATTGAAAGTCTTGACTCTGCTATGTCTTTAGCCCTTCAGTTTAAATTGGAGGGTTTTTTACGTTATATTAATAACTCAAAAGTTTTTCCCTAGAGTATTAAACGTTTATCTGCATCCCAAAGACTCACGAGTAGAAATACCCGTTGTGGAATTGATCCCACTAGCAATCTGACACAATTGTCGAATTTGTTCTCGATCTAATAAAGCATCAGTAAAATCAGCCCCTTCAATTTTCGTATGATGAAAAGTAGACCCTAAAAATAAAGCTTCAACTAACACTGCATCATTTAAATCAGCTTCAGTAAAATCAGCTTGATCTAACATTGCATAGGTTAAATTGGCTTGTTTTAAGCTGGCTTTTGTTAAAATCCCTTTACTAAAAATCGCTCCTTCTAAATCACAATGATCGAAGTTAGCTAACTCCATATTAGAATTTGCAAATTCAGCCGCAGGTAAAGACTGATTAGAAAAATCCCGCCCCTGGAGTAAACTATGGCTAAAAAAGAGATGGGCTGGATTTTTGGTAGCCCAGGAGGGAACAGGAAAAGCCAACAGGACTAGAAAAACTGTTAAAATAATAGATCTCCCAAGTTTAATCATTGATCTGGCGACTCCACTTCGATGAACAGATTTATCCTTATGTTAGCTCCCCCCATCCCCAATTAGGGTATTATCTTGTAAAATTAGGTATCCAGAAGGAGGTTCCTCGAAAATAACCATGCTTAATTTTTTCCTAACTTGGGTACTCTCTGCAATTTCACTGGGAATAACAGCTTATATTGTTCCTGGTTTTACCATTAGCAGTTGGCAAGCCGCCGCCGTTGGAGTGGTTGTAATGGCTTTAGTAAATGCTATTATTAAACCCATTATTACCATTTTTACCCTGCCTTTAACCATTTTAACGTTAGGTTTATTTTTATTGGTTGTCAATGCTATTTCTATTTCCTTAGTTGCTTATTTTACCCCCGGATTTTCAATTTCTAGCTTCTGGGCTGCATTATTTGGTTCAATTGTTCTTTCTTTAGTTTCTAGTTTATTCAATCAGATTTTAGAACAATCTAACCCTTGATTAGATTAAATTAGATTATAAGCTGCTACGCAGCTTGATTTAATAAACGGCATTGCCCTTATTTTTAATTTTACGCGACCAATTAATGATTAGCTCTCCTTCATTTAATAATTTATGTAACAACTCTTCTAACTGCTCAACTGATTCAAATAGTCGATGAGCTATATATTCTTTCGCTGAATGCCAAACCAGTTCAATTAAATTAAAGTCAGGGCTGTAAGGGGGTAAAAACTATAACCTAATATTGGGCATTTCTGCTTCTATTTTTTCTAAAATCTCTTTCTTTTTATGAAAACTGGCATTGTCTAAAATTATTACTAATTTAGGCCCCATTTCTAAAAAGTATTCGGCTGATTTCCCCGACTCTACCCATTCTTTAATAATGCAATTATGGAAAGCCTTGATTTGTTGATAAAAGGTCTCTGATTCTCCTTTATTAATCACAAAATTTATTCTTTTTTTATCCGTATATCTTAACCCTCCCATTAGATTTACTCTTCCTTTCCTCCTTTGTCCTGTTACTTTTTTCCGGCTTCCCTTTTTTCCCCAGGTTTTTCTCCTTATTACTCTTAAACTAAATCCGACTTCATCCCAAAACCAGACTTGCAAACGTTCTGGTGATTCTTCTGCTATCTTTAAATACTCTAACATTTTCTCTTTAAATGCTTTCCTCTGCACCGGATTTTGTTTGGACTCTAAGCTGTACTTTGCCCAGAGGTAAACGTACTTTTTTATTTGTAATATTCTCCTGACTTGAGAGCCACTCAACTTAATTCCTGTTGCTTGCTCTAAATAAGTTGCCAATCTATTACTTGTCCATTTTCCCAATTCATATCCATATTCTGATGGCTCTTTTTCTACCACTTCTAATAACATTTTTTCATATTCAGGTGTAGCCTTCCGAAAGTTTCCTTGGCTTCTTCCATCTATAAAACTCTCCATTTTATCTGGATCACCATGAACGGCCTAGTACGCTACTGTCGGATAGGAAATTTCTAAAAATTTCGCTATCTCTTGATACGTTTTTCCCTCATTCATTAATAATAAAATTAATATTTTTTCTCTGATTTGAGCATTTTCATTTTCATTCATTTCTTTAAGTAATTTTCTTTTTTGCTCTTTAGACAAATGATTTTTGGCTGGCATTGGGAGTTATATTCCTAAAAATACTTAATCTTCTATTATACAATCAAGCTGCGTAGCAGCTTATTCACTCTACATCTAGCTAATTTTGGGCTCGTTTGGGCATTTCTATATAAAAGTTATGGGTGAGTTACTCATTTTACTCTTAAGCTAGATATAGATTGAGTAATTTTTGAGTAACTCAGTG
>NZ_JBJUDF010000253.1:0-18409 GCF_046067725.1 Planktothrix sp. | reverse complement strand
AGATATCCGAACTGGTTGTTAAAAGGGTGGGTCAACAATAAATTGGTGGGTAAAGGTATCAATCAGCAACCCTGAACGGATCGGATAACCTAAATGATATTCTGTATATTGTCGCAATATCCGTTCTACTGTCATCCAATCCCAAGCTGAGGACGAAGAGACTGGATCAAGGAGTTGCGGTTGGGCTAAGTGTTGCAAAATGGCTAACTGCGGGGCGGTAAGTTTAGTATTAATTTTAAGTTTAGGTTGAGGAACGGTTTCAATGGTGTAAGAGTTCCCTGACTCGTGAACAACCAGGGATTTTGAGGCGATAGCAGTTGATTTTTGAGGTTGGGGACGGGGTGGACTGTTGAATTTTGTCCATTCGGATAAGTTAATAATTCCTCCCCCATCGACACTAAACCCGACTCGCCACTGTTCATCTGCAAAATTAGGTCGCAGCAAACGTTGAGTTAAACAACATAATTGTACTTGGGGTGCTGTTCCAGCTAGGGCGAGAAGATGGAAAATGCCTTGAGTTAAAGTGGCAATAATTCGGGTAGAATTGGCAATTAAGGGAGAATTGGGAAGGCTTTGTAAACGGTTTAAATGTTCATTGAGTAAGATAAATAAATCTTCTTGAGGATGTTCGCTTAAGGCTTGATTGAGAACTAATTCGGCTAAATATTGACTCGCAGCTAATTTGCCTAAATTTTGTCCTAATCCTGCATAGGTGGTGACGGTTTCGGCTTGTGTGATTTTATCCAGCGATCGCCCTTTTGCAATTAATAATTGATTCACCACAAATAGTTCACTGCGTCCTCCTAAGCGAGATTTGGGTTTTCTGGCTCCGGGTGCAATCACTCGAATTAATCCAAATTCCCGTGTTAAAATCGTTAAAAGGCGATCAGATTCTCCAAAGGGTTTTCCTTTTAAATTAATCCCTGTAGCAAGATAGGTTTTACTCATTATGATGGTTAACTTTTAATCGAATTTTTATTAATTTCTGTTGTTAAAATCTCAACTCCCCTAGAGGTTCCTAAACGAGTTGCTCCCGCTACAATTAAATCAACGGCTTGTTCATAGGTTCTAATTCCACCGGATGCTTTAATTCCAATTCGTCCTTTTGTAATTGATTTAATCAACCGAATATCCTCAACAGTTGCGCCTCCATACCAACCTGTACTGGTTTTAATATAAGCTATTCCTGCATCCATTAAAATTTCAACGGCTAGGCGTTTTTCATCTTCTGTCAAAACGGTTGTTTCAATAATTGCTTTTACTGTTTGTCCGGTTTCTTCACAAATTTCTGCTATTTCTCGATGTAAATTATCGCTTTTTCCTGTTTTTAACCAACTTAAATTAATCACAACATCTAATTCTGTGGCTCCATTTTCCACCGCTTCTTGAGCTTCATAGAGTTTAACTTTAGAGGTTGTTGCTCCTGTGGGAAAACCGATAACCGTTGAGACGTTTGGGGATTTTCCTTGAAGTAGTTCTTTCGCGAGTTGAACATAACTGGGAAACACACAAACCGATGCAAATTTATAGCGTTCGGCTTCATAACAACACTGTTGAATTTGTTCCGGTGTTGCGGTTTGATTGAGTAAGGTATGGTCAATATAGGGAGCAATATCTAATTCTTTAGGATTAATAGATTGAACCATAGGATGAATGGGAATAGGAGTCTAAACTTAACTTTATCTTCTTTAATTTTACCAGAAATTGCTTTTCTTAGGATCTCAAATAGTTGACTGTTACTAAATTTAATTTTTATATCCTCTTTTTCTGGGTTCGATCCAATTGGGATCAACATTATAATATTGGGCAGCTTGTACTCGATTCAAATAAAGTAACCTTTGGTTTCCTAATAATTTTTGTTCGGTGGGTTGCTCAGGAATTATCCCCAAAACCTTGATAATTTCTGAAGCAATTGCTTTTGCTAATAAAGGCGGAACAGAGTTACCTACTTGTCGAAATCCATGCCATTTTGTCCCCTGAAATCTAAACCAATCAGGATAGGAATGTAACCGGGCGGCTTCTCGAACGGTAATACAACGGGGAGAATAGGGATGAATGGGACGAGGAGAGGTAAATGCACCTCGGTTACTTGGAGTTCCGGCTCTTAAAGTATTACATAATCCGTTGGGATTAAGTTTATGAAATCGACTAACTTTTTCAGTTTTTCCCCATTCTGTTGCTTCAAACCGAGCAATTGATGTGGGGTTATGTTGCGATCGCAAACTACAGGTTAACAATCGAGAATCAAAAAATCTGGGATAGGAAAAATTATTTCCTAACTGAACTAAACCTCTCATGATTTTAGCATAAAAACTTGGTTTTTTATATTCCGCTAAAATACAATCTTTTAAGAATAATTCAGGATATTGCTCAATGGTTGGTAAATCTCCAATGGCATCCCAAACCGTCGGACAAGATGGAAGTGTCAGAAATTCAGCCTTGGTTTTAGAATTAATTTTCGGGGGTTTTGTTAATGGATGAGGATAACCTGGTAATGGGAAATCTCCCCGACATCCTAATAGAAATAAACGAGAGCGATCTTGAGGAACACCATAATAGGACGCAGTTAAAACTTGATAAGGTTCTACAACTTTATAGCCATTTTTATCCAGTGTTTCAATAATCTCAGCGATAAATTGTCGATGTTTGCCAATGGTTAAACCCGGAACATTTTCTAAAACAAAATATTTCGGCTGTAATTCAAAAATCAACCGGATAAAATGAAACATTAAATGATTTCGCGGGTCATCAAACGCTCGTTTTCCAATTAAGGAAAAACCCTGACAAGGTGGGCCTCCAAACACAACATCAATATCTCGATGACCTATCTCAGAATAATTCCTAATTTCTAATCCTTTCACCTGTTCAATATTGCGACATAAAATTTTACAAAAACGGAAATTATATTCATGGGTCGCACAATGAATGGGATCAAGTTCTACTGCGGCTAAAACATCAAACCCCGCCTGTTCAAAGCCGAGGGTCATTCCTCCCGCACCCGCAAATAAATCTACAGCGATCGGCCGTTGTTGAGTTTGCACGGTTAATCCTTCTGACATTGAAATCAGGAAAACAAGAATTGTATTATACCCTTAGATGCCCATCAAGAATACAGTTGATTTTTACCTCGGATCTAACTGCGTTTTCAAAATATCTTATAATTTTATACTAGACTGTGATTCGATTACAAAACTTTGTTATCTTAGAAATCATGACTCACCATTTAACGGTAGGGAACTGATATCCTCCTGACCTCTTCTCTCCAAAATTTTATCATTTCATTACCCTAGAGATTCTGATCTAATGGTGCTAATGAATGATTGTTGTTTTGCTGAGAGACTCGATTGATTACATACAGTGACTTAGAAATGAATAATTTTTCTCATCAAGCGTTTAAAGCTGATATTTTAATTGTAGATAATACCCTAGAAAATTTAAGAGTTTTGTCCACGACTTTAATGGAGCTTGGGTATCAAGTTCGCGAAGTCATGACCGGAAAAATGGCAATTCAGGCGGTACAAACTTTACCCCCTGATTTAATCCTCCTTGACATAAAAATGTCAGATATGGATGGTTATACGATTTGTAAACATCTCAAAAAAAATCAAAAAACTTCTGATATTCCTGTGATTTTTTTTAGTTCTCTCAATGAAGTGATTGATAAAGTGAAAGCCTTTGAAGCGGGGGGTGTTGATTATATTAGTAAACCCTTTCAATTTGAAGAAGTAATTGCTCGGATTCAAAATCAAATTTCCTTACAAATGGCTAAGGCAGAAATTCGGAAATTGAATCAAGAATTAGAGAAACGAGTTCAAGAACGAACGAAAGAATTAGAATTAGCAAACTTGCAATTAAAAACTTTAAACCAACGGCTAGAACAAGAGATCATCGAACATCAAAAAACACAAAAACGATTGTTACACATGGCTTCCCATGATGCTCTTACCAGTTTACCCAACCGTGTGTTATTTATGAATCAGTTGATGCAATCTTTAAAACGTACCCAGAAGGAACCAGATTATCAATTTGCTGTGTTATTTTTAGATTGCGATCGCTTTAAAGTAGTGAATGATTCCTTGGGTCATTTTGCAGGAGATCGGCTCTTAATTGCCATTGCTCGCCGTCTTAAAATTCATTTAGATCCGACGGATATGTTAGCTCGATTTGGGGGAGATGAATTCACAATTTTATTAGAAAATATTCAAGATTCTGAAGATGCCATTCGTTTAGCTCAAAAAATCCAAATTTCTATGAGTTGGCCGTTTGAATTTGATGATCAAGAATTATTTATTAATGCCAGTATTGGAATTGTGGTGGGAAATCGAACCTATGAACAACCTGAACATTTATTAAGAGATGCAGATATTGCGATGTATCAAGCCAAAGCTCAAGGGAAAGCTCGCTATCAAATTTTTGATACTCAAATGCACTACCAAGCGCAACAACGCTTAGAATTAGAAACCGATTTACGACGGGCTTTACATCGTCAAGAATTTATCTTATATTATCAACCGATTATTTCCTTAGCAACCGGAAGAATTACGGGTTTTGAAGCTTTATTACGATGGCAACATCCCCAAAAAGGGTTAATTTCTCCTGGGGATTTTATTCCCGCCGCCGAAGAAACAGGATTAATTATTCCCATTGGGTTATGGGTGTTACAACAAGCTTGTCAACAGTTAAAAAATTGGCAAGATCAAGGTTTACTGAAAGACTTAATTAAAATGAGTGTCAATTTATCCGTCAAACAATTTTCTCAAGTTAATTTAATTCAAAATATTGATAAAATTATACTCAAAACCCAATTAAATAGTCAATATCTAAAACTAGAAATTACAGAAAGTGCTATTATGGATAATCCTGAATTAGCAACGGAGATTTTACAACAACTCCGAGATCGCAATATTCAGTTAAGTATTGATGATTTTGGCACAGGATATTCCTCTTTAAGCTATTTACATCGATTTCCTCTGGATCATCTCAAAATTGATCGATCTTTTATTAAACCCCTGCGTGAAACTTGCCAAAATTTAGAAATTCTTCAAGCAATTATTACCCTAGCCCATCATCTGAATATGACGATTACCGCAGAAGGGGTAGAAACCGCAGAACAGTTGTCCTTACTCAGAAGTTTAGGCTGTGAGGAAGGACAGGGTTATTATTTTTCTCCTCCGGTTGACGCCAATATCGCCCAAGCCTTACTTCAACAGAATCCCCATTGGTAATTTAAAATTAATTGATTTTTAGTCGAATTTTTAAAACTTAATGTTAATCTATTTTGTAGCGAACTGTGTCATTAATACGGGTGGTAAACAGCCTTGACCGAAGTATCTATACCGTATTTATGGGAAAATCCTACTGGGGGAGATTTAGGATTAGAATCGACCCTGGAAGATTTACCGTTGTATGATTTCCAAGCGGTTTTAAGTTGTTCTGTCCGTTCTCTGGTTCAACAATTTGAAAGACATCCCTTGCTTCCGGGTGTGATTATTGTCGATGAAAAAGAAAACAACGAATCAGAGTTTTTAGGGATGGTTTCTCGGCGAGCACTGTTAGAGTTTTTCTTACGTCCAAAAGGATTAGAATTATTTTTAGATGAATCTCTGGATGTTATTTATAGTTATCTTGGCACACCCCTATTAGTTTTATCGGCACAAACTTCGATTTTAACTGCAAATCAACAAGCTTTAAAACGGTCTGCACCCGGATATGTCGATCCCATTGTAGTTCAAGGAAATTGGTCGTCTCCGCCGCATGATTCTTGGATGGTTCCCTATCGGCTTTTAAATAGTCATGAACTCAATTTAGCATATTGGCAAATTCGAGGAATTGAAACCCAAGTTCGCTATGAACGAACTCAGGTTCAACTCTTAAAAAGTGAAAAAATGGCAAGTTTAGGACGATTAGTAGATGGGGTCGCCCATGAAATTTTAGATCCCGTTGGATTTATTTGGGGAAATTTAACTTATCTGATCGCATATAGTGAAAGTTTAATTCAACTTTTGGATGCTTATGATATTAATTATCCTCAACCAATTTCAGCCATTGAAGAATTAAAAGAAGAAATTGAATTTGATTTTTTACGTCAAGATTTTCCGCGAATTTTATCGAGTATTAAAAGTGGCACAGAACGACTCAGCAAATTAGCCACCAGTTTACAAAATTTTTGCCATATTGATGAAATTCATCCGAAACCTGCGGATTTACATAGCCATTTAGATAGTATTTTACTGTTAATAAAAAGTCGAATTGATCGAGATATAAAAATTATTAAAAATTATGGTCATTTACCTCCTGTCACCTGTTATATTGGACAATTAAACCAAGTTTTTATTAATGTGCTGATTCATGGATTTGATGCTTTACTGAATCAAGCGATTAAACAAGATTGGGTTGATGAATATGGAAATACTCAAGGCGTTGAACCCTCAGAACTTCCTCAAATTGTGATTACAACTGAGATGATTAGTTTAGATTCATCTCAAACCCACTCGTCTGAAACCCCTCAACAACGCTGGGTTTCCATTCGCATTGCTGATAATAGTCCGGGGCTATCCCCCGAAGAGCAACAGCAAATCTTAGACTCATTTTCTATTCCTAAACAAAGTCGCCAAGAAACCAGTTTATCTTTGAGCTATCATATTGTGACGGCTAAACATGGAGGACAGTTCAAATTTCGATCTCAACCGGGAATCGGGACAGAATTTGAGATTTTATTACCGTTTATTTAAAAACCATTGTTCGGTCTGTGCTATAAAAGAAAAGGAAACGCATTGCATTAAGGCTTTGACTGTGCCAAATCGAACTCTAATTCTGTCCGTTCTCGCTACCCTCAGTCTGTGGAATATCGCTCAACCCGTCATGGGACAAGCTTTAATTCCCTATACCCCCGCACTTAATTCAGAACAACTTGAACAAACCGGATTAGGATTACTGGAAGAAGCGGCTCAGTTAACCCGATTTCAACAATATCAATTAGCCTTACCTCGTGCTGAACTCGCCACTCAATTAATCCCAGAAAATTATCAAGCTTGGGCATTATTAGGAAGTTTATATTTACAATTAGAAAACCTCGATAAAGGAATTGAGTTACTGCAAAAAGCTAGTAACTTAGCACCGCGCGAAGCCGGGGTTCAATTTATTTTAGGAGAAGCTTACTTTAAAAAAGGCGACTATCAAAAATCCATTCAATTTTTAGAAGCCGCTTTAAAAGCTGACCCCAATGTTCCAGGGGCTTTATTTGATTTAGGCAATGCTTATTATAAATTGGGGCGGTTTGAACAAGCCATTTTGCAATATGAGAAAGCCTTTGCTCAAGAAAAAAACCTTTGGCCGGCGATTAATAATGTGGGGTTGGTGAAATATGAACAAGGAGAAATTGAGACCGCCATCGCCAAATGGCGACAAGCTATCACCATCGACCCCAAAGCCGCAGAACCGATTTTAGCGTTAGCCGTTGCGCTGTATCAAAAAGGTCAAACCCAAGAAGCGTTATCTCTCGGAGAAATGGCTCTTGGTCTGGATAGTCGTTATGCGGATTTTGAGTATCTCAAAGAAAATCTGTGGGGTGATCGCTTATTAAACGACACCCAAAAATTCTTAGCCACACCTCAAATGCAAAAAATCTTGGTTGAAGTTAAAGACGCTCAACCTTCATCTCCCTAGATGTTTAGGAATACAAGAGGTAGGGACTGGAAAAAAGATCAAGATGAGTCCCTCTCAATTAAATTCCCCAGTAACCCTCTTGCAGCTTACTCCTCTGGTGGCAAAAAGGATTTAATTTTATCCACGAACTTTTGATGATCAATAACGGGTTTCGAGATATAGTCATCGGCACCACTTTGAGCTAGAAAATCTTCCCGATCTCCGGCCATAGCGTGAGCCGTGACTAAAATAATCGGAACTTTAGCCGTTTCAGCATTCTTTTTAAGCTCTTGTGTAATTTTAATTCCATCAACGGCTTTACCTTGATAGACACTACGGGCTAGGGAAACGTCCATTAAAATTAAGTCGGCTTCCCCAGTTCGAGCCATCTCCATGACTTCTTCCACATTTTCCGTGTGTTTAACGGCTAATCCACCCCGTTTTGTCAAAATTTTTGAAAAAACACGAGCATTAACTTGATCGTCTTCTACAATCAGAACGGTCTTCATTTGAGTCTCCCACCGGACATACTCTCCAGTACCGAATTGCCATCATACCACGCCCTTTCCAAGAGTTGGCAAACGGAAACCCATCCAAAAGCGTCTGGTTTTCAGGAGCACAGCGTTTGTTTCACCCTTTTCTCGGTTGAATTGATAGCAGATTCAGTATGATCTGATCTTAGAGTAAAAGACTTTTCCTTGAAAAAACAGCAAAAAAATGCTGAATTTTCCTGAGTCTGTTGTCTCTATTCTCGCCAAAATTCCGCCTAAATCCCAATTGCTCCGTACAATTACTGAGATCTTAGATCAACCCCTTTGTCCATTGCCTAAAACTTGATTGACTCGTCAAATTGAACGCAATTGGTTATCCTCAAAACAGTAAGGGTCAGATCAACAGACCCTTGTGAGCGAGATGGAGTGGAAACACCCTATCACGACATCATCTCAGATCAAAACCCTATCCCTGTCGACTCACCTAAACTCATGGCTAAACAATTAAACCTCTTTTCTGGGCAAGTGATCACCACATCGCTGCATACGGAGATGCAACAGTCGTACCTCGAATACGCCATGAGTGTGATCGTTGGACGGGCGTTGCCAGATGTTCGTGATGGGTTAAAACCGGTTCATCGTCGGATTATGTACGCGATGCACGAATTAGGCTTAACTCCTGAGCGTCCCTACCGCAAATGTGCCCGCGTGGTTGGGGATGTGTTGGGGAAATATCATCCTCACGGGGATCAATCGGTTTATGATGCTTTAGTGCGACTGGTTCAGGAGTTTTCCAGTCGTTATCCTCTGTTGGCGGGTCATGGCAATTTTGGGTCTGTAGATAATGACCCTCCAGCCGCCATGCGCTACACCGAAACTCGTCTGGCGGCCATTGGTCATGAAGGGTTATTGTCCCAAGTCGGGGAAGCAACGGTTAATTTTATTAGTAATTTTGATAATTCTCAACAGGAACCGACGGTTTTACCCGCCCAACTTCCGTTTTTATTATTGAATGGCTCATCGGGAATTGCTGTCGGGATGGCGACGAATATTCCGCCTCATAATTTAGGGGAGGTGGTTGATGGGTTAATTGCTTTAATTGATCATCCTGAATTATCGGATCAACAATTAATGGAATTGATTCCGGGGCCAGATTTTCCAACGGGGGGCGAAATTATTAGTACAGAAGGCATTACAGAAGCTTATACCCAAGGAAAAGGTAGTATTGTGGTTCGCGGAATTGCCAAAGTTGAGGAAGTTCCAACGGCTCAAAAACGCCGAACTAAAACCGCAATTGTGGTGACAGAATTACCGTTTCAAGTCAATAAAGCGAGTTGGATTGAAAAAATTGCAGGGTTAGTTAATGCGGGAAAATTAGATGGGATTTCGGATATTCGAGATGAAAGCGATCGCGAAGGCATTCGAGTTGTTATAGAATTAAAACGAGAAGCTACCCCCGAAGTTGTTTTACATCATCTCTATCAGCAAACAGAATTAATGACGAAATTTGGGGCAATTTTTCTGGCTTTAGTTAATGGTCAACCCAGACAATTAAGTTTAAAACAAATTCTCCAAGAGTTCCTTACCTTTCGGGAACACACCTTAACTCGTCAATACCGCCATGAATTAGAAGTAGCAGAACGTAGATGTCATTTAGTTGAGGGATTATTAATTGCTTTAGAACATTTAGATAATTTGATTGATATTTTAAGGAATGCCCCCGATGGTTCAACGGCAAAATTAACCTTAGAAGATCAATTAGGCTTTAGTGATGCTCAATCTGATGCTATTTTATCCATGCCCATGCGTCGATTAACCGGGTTAGAACGGCAAAAGTTACAAGAAGAGTTTAGTCAATTAACGACTCAAATTCAACAGTTAAGACGGTTATTAAATGAACGTCCTGAACTGTTGAAATCCTTAAAAAAAGAATTCCGAACCCTGAAGCGAAAATATGGAGATGAACGACGAACTCGAATTATTACCCCCAAGGGTCAAACAGCCATTGCATCGGGGGATAAAACTGAAGAGAAAACCTCGAAAAAATCCACAGAAAAAGCGGTAGAATTATCGGTTTCTCCTGATTTATTACAACCCTTACCACCAGTGGATGAAGAAACGGTTGTAGAAGTTAGTCATCGCGGTTATATTCGGCGACTGTCCCCTAAAACCAATGATTCTAAACGCAATAATAATGACATTCGGACGGAGATTCAAATTGAAGAAAATGATGATTTTATCACCCAAACCTATAGCACTCGCACCCGTCAAAATTTGGTGATGATTATGCGAACTGGAAAAGCCTATCCGTTGAGTGTGGCGGATATTCCCCTGGGGAATAATCGTTCTAAAGGGAAACCGATTATTACCTTATTATCTCCCTCTGCTTCTAAGGATACATCTGTTAATCCCCAGGACTTAATTATCGCTGAATTTTTATTATCGGCTTTTCCTGATAAAACGGATTTAATTACCTTAACCCAACAAGGGAAAATTAAACGTTTACCTTTAACAGAATTAAGCGAATTAACCAACCGGGGGAGTACCATTGTTAAACTGAAAGAAGATGATGAATTATGGTTTGCAACCCTTTCTAAACCCGACGAAAAAGTGGTATTAGCGACATCTGGGGGACGACTTCTCCGCTTGGATATTAATGATGAACAACTTCCCCCAATGGGGAAAGCCGCCCAAGGATCTCAAGCGACTCGGTTACGACAAAAAGAATATTTAATCGGATGTGTCACTTTATCGCCAAAAAGCAGTTTATTATTAGTTACAGAACAAGGGTATATTAAACGAATTTCGATGGAACATATCCGCAGTAGTAACCGAGGCGGAATTGGAATTTCCATGCTGAATTTTAAATCCCCTGATGATACTTTAGCGGGAATTGCACCGGCTAAACCCCATAAACAAGTTCATCTTTTAACCAGTGAAAATCGCATTGTTCATATCCCGACGGATCAAATTCATCTCTCACCCAAAGATGGTACAGGCGATCGCTTTTTCAAACTTAAACCCGATGAAAAAATTATCTCTATCCAATATCCATAGATGGGTAAAATTGGCACACACGCCAGCATTTAATTCGCAAAAAAAGGCGAGTTTACAACAACTATAGTCAGTTTTAATCAATTGTCAGGGCGAGGTAACCTCGCCCCTACCAGGAAATCACAGTAGTTTTGGGGATTAATTATCTAATTGACTATTTCATCAATTCAGGGCTTTCATGAATACTGATCCTGATATCGCTATATGTTGATAAGTTTTTATAATTTATTTTTGAATCAAGTTTTGTTATTTTAAAGATTGTCAGGAAATTTTGATTTTTTATTGAACATTACTCTCAAATAGTTGACGAGAGAATGGGGGTTCTGGTACGCTTAAGGAAATACCTGTCAAGGGCTTATTGTGTCTATCGGTAAAAACCCAGCTTAAAACCCCCATGCTGTCGTTAAAAATCATGAGATCTTGACCCAAAAGCAATTTAGCAATACACAAATTTTAGGGCAGGAAGCTTCAAGCCTAAACCGATATCTTGACAAAATTGACTTGTTATGATAGATGTCATTGCGATCGCAGAAAGTCAACCAGAATTCAGTGATCACATTGAAGAACTAGATCACGATTTGAATGATCGCTTAGGAATGGGCTATAATCATTTTACAGCCCCGTTTAATTGTGTCCAACTCGACCCTTAATCCGAGGTGTTCTGTATGGTATTACGATTATTATTATCTCCAATAACAGCACCCTTTAACAGTCTAATCTGGATCGGTGAACAAATCTTAGAACGCGCTGAAACCGAACGAGATGATAAAGAAAATTTAAGCAAGCGGTTATTAGCGCTTCAGTTAGCATTTGATATGGGAGAGATTACCGAAGACGAGTTTGAAGCTCAAGAAGAAGAGTTATTGCTGCAAATTCAAGCGTTAGAAGATGAAAATCGGGATGAAACCGATTAAGCTATTTTTGCAGAAACTTAGGTCTTAATATTCTATTGATCTAAATTTTGATCAAGTGTTGCTTCCGATTTTTGACCAGGCATTGTGATCACTTTCGGTAAAATAGGGCGTTGAGAACGGAAAGGAAGCATAATAACGGTTGTAGGAGTACCCACTGATTTGAACAACAGAATTCCTAGAGATCCTAAACTTTATTTTTCTTCATTAACTCACTGATTTTACCGATTTTCTTCTGAGGGTTTTGGGGAGAGAAACGTTTGGTATCAGCAGAATAATTCCAAGCGATCGCTTCTGGGTCACGTTGATAACTCCATTCTGAAAATTCCGGTTTCGTTTTCCACTTACTCAGAGTCGTAGGATGCACTCCTAAGCGTTGAGCGAGTTCCGACTGGTTTAACGTTGAGGATAAAACTGCATCAGAGAGAGGTTTAACCGGAAATAAAACCACTGATTTCGGTTTTTCCGCCGGGGGTGAGGGAACAGGTTGTGCAAGGGTAGAAACAGGTTGAGCAGTGGGAAAATAGTAAATCATTCCCCCAGTGTCGGTAATTTCATACTGGGCGGCGAACTCGGTGGCGCGTTGGTCAAGATAGTCTTGGACTTTCGTGCCCGACTGTTTCGAGTGCATGGCTAAATCTAAGGCGGTAATGCGTCCTTGGTTTTCCCGAATGAGTCGATAAAAAACGTCATCCAAGGTTTCTAATTGATGCTGCTGACGCTGTTGATAATATTTCCACATCCGCCAAGACCCCCATCCCCCAACAGTTAAAATGGCTAAGGGGAATGCTTTCTGAAGGATAAACAAAACCACCGCAACGGGGAGGAGAAGCGTTAAATATCCGCGTTCAGGGGTCTTTAGGTTTGGGTTTGAGTCTGACATGGATAGGACGTTAGCAAAGGTGACTTCTTCAAATATTGAATAAAAAGTCTATTTTTGCAAGGTGGGTGTTTACGAATTATGAATTACGAATTACGAATTACGAATAGAGAAGTGGTACTCTGGCAATGGGCAATTTTTACGGCTTCATGGGTTCTCTAATTATCTGTAGCACAGATTTAAGGATGTCATCTTAAATTGAAGGGATGATGGGTTAATAATCCTAAAATATAAAATAATTTTTTAGAAACCGGGTTTCTGCATGAGATTCATTATAAAAAATTAAGATATCTTAAGAAACCCGGTTTCTGTGAGTCATTTACAATTTTTGAGAAACCCGGTTTCTACATTAGATTCATAAGATTTTGAGAAACCCGGTTTCTGTGAATAATTACAGAATTCCGTCTTTTTTCGCCATTGAAATCATCAAATCAACAACACGACAAGAATAACCCCATTCATTGTCATACCAAGCCACAATTTTGAAGAAATTAGAATTCAGTTCAATACCTGCTTTAGCATCAAAGGTACTGGAACTGGGATCTGTGGTAAAATCTGAAGAAACCACTTCATCTTCGGTATAGCTTAAAATCCCTTTCATTGGGCCTTCGGCTGCGGCTTTCATCGCGGCACAGATTTCTGCGTAGCTGGTGGCTTTTTCTGTGCGGAAGGTTAAGTCAACCACTGAGACATCGGGGGTAGGAACTCGAAACGCCATCCCGGTGAGTCTGCCTTTTAACTGCGGTAACACTAAGGTAACAGCTTTCGCCGCCCCGGTAGACGCCGGAATAATATTTTGCGCCGCGCCGCGTCCTCCCCGCCAATCTTTCTTACTAGGGCCATCAACGGTGGGTTGAGTTGCTGTCATGGCGTGAACTGTGGTCATTAACCCTTCGGCTAACCCAAAGTTATCTTGAATCACTTTAGCAACGGGGGCTAAACAGTTGGTGGTACAACTGGCATTAGAAACAATTAAATGGGCTTGGGGGTCATATTCTTCATGGTTCACCCCGACTAATAAGGTTTTCACTTTATCCGGGTCTTTGGTGGGGGCGGAAATAATTACCCGTTTTGCACCCGCTTCAATATGTTTGTAAGCGCCGTCATAATTGGTAAATAACCCGGTACATTCCACCACATAATCGACGGTATCTTCTTTCCAAGGAAGTTGGGTTGGGTCTTTAATTGCTGTACAACGAATAAAACGTCCGTCTACTAAAATGCCATCTTCTTTGGCTTCTACCGTACCCGGAAACACCCCATGAGTTGAGTCATATTTGAACAAATAAGCTAAGTTATCCGGGGGAACTAAATCATTAATTCCCACAAATTCCACATCGGGGTGATTAATGGCCGACCGCATAACTAAACGACCAATGCGACCAAATCCATTAATTCCTACTCTTAACGGCATATAATTTACTCCTTTTGACCAAATGAAAAGTAACTTGATTATTCAAGCTACAACTAGGGATAGACTGTAGCACAAGTCTTGATTGTTCAGGTTAATTCTTCCTGTTATCTTAAGGAAATGCTCATCTGAATCTGAAATTTATTCATATAAAATTGAATAAATTTCAAGAAGCCGAGATTTTGTGTGGAAATTTAAAAAAACTTTCTTGACCGAACGTTAAGAAAGGATAAAAAAGACTAATTTTATCGCTTCAGGTGTTAACAAACTCGAAAAATCTAGTTACTATTCAAGTGTAGACAATTTGGCTTCAGCCAAAGGCAAATATGAACAAACGTAAACGGATTGGCATTTTAACCAGTGGAGGAGACTGTCCGGGTCTCAATGCCGTGATTCGGGCCGTTGTCAATCATGCCACATCTGAATATAACTGGGAAGTGCGCGGCATTCCCTATGCCACTCAGGGGCTCATTGAACGGAAAAGTGTTGTATTAAATTCTTATGGTTTAGAACGCCATGGCACTGATCCTTTATTAAGTATGGGGGGAACGATTTTAGGTTCCATCAATAAAGGAGATACAGAAGGCCGTACAGATGATGTTATTCAGGGATATTATGATTTAGGATTGGATGCTTTGATCGCCATTGGCGGTGATGGCAGCTTGGCAATTTTGCAAAAACTCGCCCAAAAAGGCAATTGGAATTTAGTCGGTGTCCCCAAAACCATTGATAATGATGTGGCTCATACGGAATTATCCGTTGGGTTTAATTCGGCGGTGAGTACGATTTTAGATTGTTTAGATCGTTTGAGTTATACTGCCGCCAGCCATGACCGGGTGATGGTGGTGGAAGTCATGGGACGGACAACGGGACATTTAGCGTTACATTCAGGAATTGTAGGCGGGGCGGATGCGATTTTAATCCCAGAAATTCCCTATTCGATTAAAACCCTCTGTAAGCGAATTCGAGAACTCCGCAACCTCTATGGTCGCAAATTTGCCATTGTCGTTGTTGCAGAAGGAGCAAAAACCGCCGAGGGGGAAAATCGATGTTATAAAGATGCCCTCGGAGAAGTGAGGCTGCGGGGAATTGGAGAATATATTGCTACAGAAATTGAAAATAATATTGGCGTAGAAGCGCGAGTCACCGTTCTGGGTCACGTGCAACGGGGGGGTGCTCCTTCCGCGTTGGATCGATTAGTCGGGACAGCTTTTGGTAAGGTAGCCGTCGATTTAATTGCTGAGGAAACCTACGGCCAGATGGTAGCTTGGCATAATAATCATGTGACGACGGTTCCTCTGGAGCAGGTGTTTGCAGATAGTCCTCGATTCCTAAATCCGAATGGATTTTGGGTGGCAACCGCCCGATCTTTGGGAATTTATGTCGGGGAAGAACTGGACTGTGATGATGCCAGTCCAGCCCCTGCCCATCTTAATGGTTTGAAACCCTCGGAATTAGAGGTACTTTCTCAAACAAATTAACCTCAAATATTGTGTTTCATCCGACGTAAACGATCCGAATAACTTTTGAGCACTTCTAAGGCAAACATGGGCGTTTGCTGAACCGCAAACAAAAATCGAGCTTGATCCATAATTGCTAACAGACAATCGGTTTTAGCAATAGCAGTAGACGCTCGTGTTCGATCCGGTTGCACTAAGGCCCCTTCCCCAAACACATCTCCCGCAAATAAGGTTTCTACCACTTTCCCATTCACCCATAATTCAATTTCACCTTGGAGAATACCAAACAGGGTTTCTCCTTGTTGACCTTCTTCAAAAATCACTTGACCTGCAACATACTGTTGTTCAGGTTGTTTGTTAAACAGTTTGACTGTTTCGGCAGGCTGTATCATTGAAGTTAAACTCCCATCCCCAGGAATAGAGAATAATATTAATTTTTCCTTAATACTATCCCAATTTTATCAAGGTTTTTCCGCCCAATCACCCATGCAGTGACTTTTACCCAGTTTCATTTGTTATTGCGGGAAACAAAAAAAGATAACCAGTTAGGTGAAGGTTTAAAAGATTATTGAAGTGATTTTTTTTGCGGTACTTAATGGCATGATAGAGCAACAAAAATGTAGAGTGCGTCATTACAAAGACTCCACCCCCTTTAACAATTATGGAGGGGATGGATTCTTAAAGGGTTTCTATGGGTTTGTTTTGGGTTTATAGGTTGAAGCAACGTAGAGTTCCTTTAACTGTTTTTGATCCACTCCAGAGGGTGCATTGGTTAACAGACAACCTGCTTGTTGAGTCTTCGGAAATGCAATCACATCTCGAATCGATTCTTCACCGGATAACAACATCACTAACCGATCTAAACCGTAGGCAATTCCGCCATGAGGAGGGGTTCCATATTCAAATGCTTCTAATAAAAAGCCGAATTTATTGTAGGCTTCCTCCATAGTTAATCCAATCGTTGAGAAGACTTTTTCTTGAATTTCTCGTTTATAAATTCGTAAACTGCCGCCTCCAATTTCATAGCCATTTAACACTAAATCGTAGGCTTGTGCTCTGGCATGAGGTAAATCCTCAATATCATCGAGATAGGGAGAGGTGAAAGGATGATGTAATGCTTCTAAGCGTTGTTCTTCCTGATTCCATTCAAACATCGGAAACTCAACAATCCATAATAAATTAATTTTATTAGAATCAATCAGTTCCAATTCTTTAGCAACGAGTTGACGTAAACGGTCTAACGTTTTATTGACCGTTGCAATATCTCCTGCACCAAATAACAGTAAATCTCCGGGTTTAGCTTGGGTACGAGTTAAAATTTCCTGTTTTTGTTCGGCGGTTAAATTGTCTTTAATTGCACCAATGGTATCAATACCATCTTCTCGAACTCGAATAAACGCTAATCCTTTTGCTCCGGCATCGCTGGCTTCTTTAAAGATATCACCACCGGGTTTAATTCGCATATTAGAAATCGCTTCATTTCCCCCAGGAATCGGTAAAATTTTGACAATTCCGCCCGAAGCAACCGCCCCAGAAAATACCTTAAAGCCACAATCTTTAACAATATCAGAAACATCCACTAACTCTAAGCCATAGCGGGTGTCAGGTTTATCACTTCCATAGCGATCCATCGCTTCTTTATAGGTTAAACGGGGGAAAGGATGGGGAATTTCAATGCCTTTAACGGTTTTGAAAATATGAGCTACTAAGGCTTCATTTAACGTCAGAATTTCTTCCTGGGTCAGGAAGCTCATTTCCATATCTAATTGAGTAAATTCTGGTTGTCGGTCGGCGCGTAAATCTTCATCTCGGAAACAACGGGCAATTTGATAATAGCGATCAAATCCCGATACCATTAATAATTGTTTGAACAGTTGAGGAGATTGGGGTAAGGCGAACCATTCCCCAGGATTAACTCGACTGGGAACTAAATAATCCCTAGCGCCTTCGGGAGTTGAACGGGTGAGAATTGGGGTTTCAACTTCGGTAAAATGTTCTTGATCTTCTAAGAAACGCCGCATGGCTTTCACAACTTCATGACGCAATTGTAAATTGCGAGTCATGCGTTCTCGACGTAAATCTAAATACCGATATTTTAGGCGTAAATCTTCCCGTACCGTCTCGGTTTCTGAAGCGGAAATTTGAAAAGGTAACTGTTTTCCGAGTCCGTTGAGGAGTTCAATTTGCGCCGCATAAATTTCAATTTCTCCGGTAGCGAGTTTAGGGTTAAGGGACTCTGGAGGACGTTGAGACACTCGCCCGGTAATTTTAACAACATATTCATTCCGCAAACTTTCGGCGGTGTTGTAGGAGTCGGGGGTTCGTTCGGGATCGCTGACAATTTGGACAATGCCTGTGCGATCGCGTAAATCCAAAAATATCACACCACCATGATCGCGGCGTCGATCAACCCATCCGCAGAGGGTAACCGTTTCGCCAATATCGGTAGATCGGAGATTGCCGCAGTAGTGGGTTCGCATGACTCTTAATGAAAGTTAGACTAAGGTTTAAATTAAATCAGGGCAACTTATCAGTATAGATCAAAACTCGTCACCCTT
>NZ_JBJUDF010000252.1:0-10334 GCF_046067725.1 Planktothrix sp. | reverse complement strand
AACCTAATCTAACACAAGTTTCTAGTTGGGTGTCAAGCGTTTTTAAAATATCGTGCTACGCTGGGTATGTTGCTCGGTTTTTCATCTCACCGTTAACCCAAAGGGTGTAACGGGAGTCTTCAAACCGAGGTCTTAGATAATTCAGTGGTCGCTTATGAGCTTTATATGGTCTGCAATAATCGCTAAGACTCCCCGTCCTCTTCCTTCTCTAACTCTTGAATATAATCAAATACAACCCCAATCTGATACAGTTGCTCCTGTAACGTTACGATAGCTTTTGCAGCGTCAACCGCCATTCTTCCGTGAATATGAGTTCCGGCTTTGGTTAGTTTGGCACAAGCTTTTGTCGGATCGGGGTTTTGACTTGCTTGCCCGTAGGCTTTGGCTGATACGTTCGTTGAGTGCGCTGCGATCGCTGTCAATCCACTTAAAATCGCCACTAATTCCTTTTGTCTTGCCTCAAGCTCCCGTTTATATTTCTCTCGATTTTCTTCAATCATTGTTTTAGCTACCTCTGCCCTCTCTGCTTTTAATTCTTCCGTTAGTTCCTGCCATATAGGTTGCTTTCTCCATATTCTAATGGCTTTCTCATTTACACAAACTCGTCTGGCAACCTCTCTATTACTTAATTCGGGGTTGTCAAGTAAAATTAAAACCGCTTTTTTTACTTCTTCTAACTTAACTGGTTTAATAACCTTTCCGCAATTTTCCGCAATAACAACATCTTTAAGTTAGCATAGCTATAACACCCTTCACAACTTGATTTATGGTTAAACCTAAAATTACTGAAACCGATGTCTCGAAATTAATCCCTGATCCGAATAATGCTCGGAAAAGAACACCACTTTCAGCAAGCGTTATCAGGAAATCGTTAGAACAATTTGGGGCGGCTCGTTCTATTGTTATTGATGAAAACGATGTGATTAGGGCTGGCAATGGCACTTATGAAGAAGCGGGTCAGTTAGGAATTGAAAAAGTTTTAGTCGTTGAGGCTGATGGCAATACGATTGTTGCTGTTAAGCGTCGGGGATTGACTGAGGAACAATGGAAACAGTATGCGATCGCTGATAATACGGCTTCTGATTTTAGTACATGGGACTATGAAATATTGGAGGAGTTGGCTCAGGAGATAGATTATTCTGAATTTTTCCCTGATGATAAATTGAATGAATTGTTGGAGTCGTTGGGCAAAAGGGAATCTACCGAATTGACAAGCGATCCTCCTGAATCATCTGATCAGGAAAGTGAGACAGGTAAATCTGAGTGTATCTGTCCTAAGTGTGGGTTTAGTTTTAACAAATAATCAATCAAAATATGCAGTTCAATATTACCTTAAACACCGACGACTCCCGTAACGGATTCTTAGAAATAAATTCCTATGTCAACAATGAGAAACATTATTTCTACGTTACGGGTAAAAACCTGTGGCTATTCTTAATGGATCTAATCATTTCTAAAGCGAACAGGGAATACAATGTGACTCCATCAGAGTTAGATCGTGAAAACTGGATTAATCAAAATTCTGTTTTTCACTTTGCATACTGGACTGTATTTAAGAACAGCGAAACCTTATTTGTTGAATACAGTGGATCGGGAATTGTGGGTCATTGGCAGTTGATTCAATTAAAATATAAATCTGAATTAGAGCAAATTCAAAAGGAACTTGACGATTATGCTAAGTGTCTTAAAATCTACTATTACAAAGAATTTCTGTACAACGCATTAACAACCCTATGCCCTAATCTGTTTGATTGACAACCTATGATTAAACGTGAATTATATTTGATAGATAGTTTAGTGTTTACCGAGACTAGAAAGCACTTAGACGACTTGCAAAAGAAAATTATCTTGATGTTACTGGAAGGTAAAAAGTATAGTGAAATTGCTGAAAAGCACGGTTATGATGAGGGATATATAGGGGATAAAAGCAGGTATCTATTTAAAATTTTGTCTCAACAGGTAGGGGAAGAGGTTAATAAATATAATTTCTGTTGGGTGTTAGAAAGGTTTTCTGAGAGTAGAAATATTGTTATCGGTTAGCTGTTTAAAGTGGAGACAATCAAAGGGGTTTTTCTCATTAAATTAATCGATCTAATTGTACCCAATCAACAATAAAAATGTTATAATGTTAATAACAATTGCCCTTCGCGGTGTCATTAGCACCCAAGGGCTGTAAACCTACATAGCAGGTATCACGATGTCAAATTTTAGCAAAGAACTGGCTTTAGCCGCAGAAAGTCTTCAAAATAACTTTCCAATTAACTTTGATGCTGTATGGGTACAATTAGGATACACCTGCAAATGGACTGGGGTAAGGTTTCTGAAAAGTAAATTTTGCGAGGGTAGCGATTTTATCTGCACCGAGTACAATGATATTCTGACAATGTACAAGGCTCCCGTTGTGGCAGGAAAGCCCTATTCTATTTGGCTGTCAACGAATTGCTTCTCTAAACTCAGAGCAATGAAAGAGGGTAAAAAGGTCACAGAAAGAAAGGAAAAACTTATTCAGAAAAAAATCCATGCTCAACTAGGCGGAAAATGTGAAGTTATTACACCAGCAGGAAAAATAGACCTACTTACTAAAACAGAATTAATTGAAATTAAAGAGGCAAAAAACTGGAAAGATGCGCTAGGAAAAGTTATCGCCTATGGTTGCTACTACCCATCTCACAACAAAGTAATTTACCTGTTTGGAGCGTGTCATTGGGATTTTCAGCAAATAGTCCAAGACGTTTGCTCTAAAAACAATGTGAAAGTCGTATGGATGGATGACGAAAACGAGTAAACACCCACAAGGTTAATCGGTCTCCATCTTTTAGTGGAGACCAGTCAGGGAGGGAATTACAGCTATTGTGATAAGTTCTATATGACGGTAGATTGTTTCAAGGAAATGGGGATGATGCTACCCAATGGCAAGGGCAAGGAGATCCGCCGTTATTTCCTTGAGTGTGAGCGCGAACTCAAAAAAGTTAAAACCCAAACTCACACTATCTCAGACAAGCCAACACCCCATGAAATTTTTGATTTCGTGACGATGGTACTGAGTATCACCGAACTCGATAAAAATCTAATCGCAGCGTCCGCAGCCAACTATGTCGCCAAATATTATCCCGCACTCCGCCCATCGGCTGAGGAGTTGAAAAAGGAATTAGTTGTTAAGACATCAGAACAACTCCTCACCCCTACAGAAATCGGGTTAATTCTTGAGCAACGCACGGGTATCAAACACAGTGGGCGACGGGTTAACCAATTGTTAGCTGAGAATGGATTGCAAGCACCCAACCCCAACGGCAAAGACCCCGCATGGCTGCCTACTCCCAAGGGATCGGAATTCTCAAAACTGTTACTCGCTGCACAAAAGGGAGTCAAGGATGCAACTCGTCAACATCTCCAATGGTTTGAGTCTGTTGTTGGGATGATCGAGAAAGCGTAGAACATCAAAAAGCCCAGGATTTAACCCCTGGGCTTTTTGAATTATTGGGATTTTTTTCGAGAATCTAGCCAATCCTGAAACACAGATAGATCAGAGCACCATATCTTAGAAGTGTTATAAACCATCCCTGGGTATCCAGCAAATGATATCCCTTCTTTTGTTGTAATAAGCGCATAATAGAAACCACCCCACTCATTCTTTATGAAATCTTCGTAACTTCCTTCTATTGCCTCTACAGGCTGCCCGGTTTTAAGGTCTATTAAATATTTCATTGCATTTCCTTTAGTAAGTTGTTGACAATATCACTCCTGCTCCCCATCCCCTCGGCTACCAGGGCATCGAGTTTACTTAATAGCTCTGGTTCTATGGTGAAGCTGGTTTTAACCCTTTTAACGGCTCCTATTGGCTTTCTGCCAGCACTGGGGTAGGAACCGCCTCTTCCGATATATTTACTCATCCCCAAACCGTGCTTTGAGGTAGTTGGACAATGATTGGGCGATTTCACGTTGCATTTCTGCTTTTGTGATGTTTTTATGAGCTTCGGCAAATTCGTCAATGTCAGCCCGGACTCGGTTGTATTCGGCTTGCAGTTCGGCTGTAGGTGCGCTTAAGCGGATATTGGTCATTCCGTCTTCTTTGTAGTTGCCTAAAAAGTATTGTAGTTGTTGGCGTGTCACGGTGTTTTCCTCTGTGTTGTTTTTCATATTCTAGTTATATCATAGGGGTTTTAGATTTGTCAAGTATTAATCTAAAATTTTTTCTAGCACTGGATTGGACACCAAAAAGCACGGGTTTTAACTCCGTGTCTTTTGGTTGTTGGGAGTGCGATCGCTATCTCTAAAAAAATTTCCCTTACCCCCTTGACATCCTTACGATTAATCTTGTACAGTATTAAGTGTAAGGAAACAACACAGAGGACAAATCAAATGACATTCACCCGCAAAAGCACAAAACAAGGTCTTGACATTATTACAGAATGGAACGTAGACCAAACCACCGCCCGAAAAATTATCAAAAATTTGAAAGTGACAAGAGGTTCTTGGGAGTATACCAACGTTAAATTCCCATTAACTCAAGCAATCAAGACCGGATCTGAAACCGCTACATTCTACACAGAAGGTTTGTCAACTGGTCAAATAGCCAACAAGTTATATGGAATCCTGGGTTATGAGTCAGAACTGGTAACAGAAACGGAGTAGCAGTTTAGTCAACAACCAAGCCACCGAGTCAAATCCGGTGGCTACAAAACAAAAATATGCAATGCCCAAATTGTGACGTTCTAATGTGGCTTGACGGGTTTAGAAAGGGTCGTCAAGCCTACAAATGCCCTAAATGTCATAAACAACTTATAAACCCCGCAGAACAAAGGAAAACAGGTAGACCCAGTGGGACGGGAAAGGGTCGAACCTGCACACTCTGTGATAAACCTCATTTCTCTGGGGGTCTATGCCAGATGCACTATCGAAGGGAGAAAAGGAAGAAATAGTGCGATCGCCACCAATTAAAAAGGGTACAGGTTTAGTCTGTACCCTTTCATTATTTAAGCCCAACTTCCAGCCAAGAATAATTCCTGTTCTTCAATTAATGCCCATTCCCGTCTATCCTCAGCCAACCAATTGATAGTCGCTGCGTAAGCTTTATAAAACTTATCGCGTTTCTCCTCTAAGGTCAGTTGCTCCTGTCCGAACGCTAATCTAAACCAGTCTTCTAGTCCAACATCTAATAGGGCATCTAACAACGCCTCGGCTTCAGGTTTACCTCTTTTTGCTGCTAGTCTGATTAATTGCCGAAAATCCTGAAGACTGATAGTGTCAGCAACAGTAGTCCCTCTTGCAGATCCTAACACTTCAACACTGGATGCGACCCCGTTAAATCCCCACTTGATAAGGGTTTCAGCATCTTTACCTTTCCCCGATGCTACCCCGTTTATAGTCCGTGTTACCCAATCTTTGCCATAGCCCAATGCTCGTGCTGATCCAACTTTTCCAACCCGAAACTCACCGGATGGCAATCTGTATCCGTCAACCTCAACCCCTTCACAAAATTTAACCGTAGCTCGCTCTGCTCTGATAATATTATTCATGTGGTCAATTCCTATTTATTGATTACTGCCTCTGGGTGTTAACGCGCCGCGAGAGGCAATTGTTAATATTAATTATAACGTTTTTATTGTTTGATTGTGTTAAAATACAGTAAAATTATTAAAAGTTTTGGAGTTGAAAATATGGAGAAAATAGATCCTAATAACCTGCCTGATGGTAAAGTTTTTGTCTGCAAAAACGGGGAATTGTTGACAGGGGAGATTTGAAGAGATTTATCAACCTGATCATTACACCCTATTTAACTAGATGATGATGAATTAAAGTCTTTTGTTGAACTATATCTTGAATTGATTTTGATGTTGTACTATAACCACAAACGCGACGGTGGTGAATTAGATCTCACAAGTGACTCACAATACTAGACAATGATCTATCTCTGTGTTATAATGTCAGTGCGACGGCAGTGAATTGGAGTTCACGAGTGGCTCATAACCACTAGATAGGTGGGTTCGACTCCCCCGCGTCGCTTTTAAATTCTTAACAAATACAACAAAAGCACAGGGACAACCCCGTGCCTTTTGTTATTGGTGTGCGATCGCACAATCCCAAATTAATTAAACTTTGTTAGGTATTGTATTTAGGAATATAGTGCCGATCATTTGGTAGTATCTCCTCAACTTCGATGCTCTCAATTCCAGCAGAGTAAAGCAACACGAACTTAGACTCTAATGAGGAAGCCTAAAACGATAGCTCATAGTCAATTGATCGTTCATAATCGTCAGCGAACCTAGCGTTCGCTGCGTTTCTTTCGACTTGTTCTTGAGTATTTGTAGTTCCTATATGCGGAACTACTGCAAACAGTTCTTCACAAAGTTGTTCAAAACGAGCGTGCTGCTCGTCTGTCATGTCGAATAGCAGGGGGAGTTTTTCAAGCTCCATATTGATTTCTTGAAATCTTCGCTCATACATCGTCATTGTTTTGTCCTCTGTGTTGTTTCATATACTTTTAATTAAAACAGAATACTTTTGATTTGTCAATAGGTAATCAAAAGATTTTAATAGGATGTTGGATATTAAAAGGCACAGAATCAACCCCGTGCCTTTTGGTTATTGGTGTGCGATCGCACAATCCCAAATTAATTAAACTTTGTTAGGTATTGTATTTAGGAATATAGCGCCGATCATTTGAGAGGATCTCCTCAACTTCGATGCTCTCAATTCCAGCAGAGTAAAGCAACACGAACTTAGACTCTAATGATCCTTCCGCCGCTTTTCTGGACTGATATTTTTTTACCCCTATAGGGTCTGGACTCCATGCGTTAGGTCTTGTTCTCATTTTTGTCTTGTAAACGGGGGTTCCATCTCTTAACCCCTTGATCACAAAGTATGATTCTTTCATGTTTTTGGTGTGCGATCGCTACATCGCCCTCAGTAGTTTGTTAACAATATCGCTCCGACTTCCCTCTCCCTGAGCTACTAAAGCATCCAACTTACTCAATAGCTCAGGTTCTACGGTGAACGAGGTTTTAACTCGTTTGACGGCTCCTATTGGCTTTCTGCCACTGTTGGGGTAGGAGCCGCCTCGACCGATGTATTTAGTCTTCATCTGATGTCAAAATCTCAATATCGGGTTCTATTGATTTGATGATCCTTTTCAAGTCCAACAAAACCTTCCTGGGATCGATTTTTGCATCTCGTAAAAAAATTTCCATGTCGTTTGCGCTACGAGTTGGGAGGTCGTCAAGATTCCCGTAGTCGTTAATACCAGGTTTTCCACTAAGTTCCGACACCCTTTCCGACAATAACGGATCTTGAGGAATCAGGTTGTTTTCGCAATAACCCTTTACTATTTTTCTTAGTAAAGGGTACGTTTCATTATTGGTTGTTATTGCGACCGAGTTTTTATTGGCGGTCAGTCTTACCTTCATAGTTTTCTTTTGTAATTTAGTTTGCTTGACCCCTAGCCGTTTGATGTTTGGCTAGGGAGGGGGATTTTAGAACACTGTGTCTAAAACCAGTTTTTTGACTTCTGGGGTATTGTGCGCCGTTTCGGAAAAGACTTGTTTGATGGCATCGTCCTTGTCCCACCCGTCATTTAAAAACCACACGAGACTATCCACTAAAGATTGAATAGATTTAGCAGTTTTTTGGTTAAGTTGACTATTGCTAGTGATCAAAAATTCAAGGGGTGTTCCCTCAAACTGGATTTGTTTGGCGGTGTATTTTGGATTGTTGTCTCTGTCGTAGTCGTGAAGGTCTATTTTGATATTTTCAGGGAAATCAAAAGCAGGATCGGCATCTCTCAACATCAGAGCTAATTCGATAGTCGGCAGGTCATTTGAGAATGTGAAACCTAGAACCCGAAGTCTCCGCGTCATTGTCACTCTGTCTTTTGCTTGGGCTTGTGTTGTTGCGTAAGTCATGGCGTTTTCCTCTGTGTTGTTTTTCATATTCTAGTTATATCATAGGGGTTTTAGATTTGTCAAGTATTAATCTAAAATTCTTTTGGGGGTAAGATTTGGACATCAAAAAGCACGGAATCAAACCCCGTGCTTTTTGGGTGTTATTGGTTATCGAACCTCAATACTTTCAGGTGTTTTGCCATTTATCATAAAATGATCAGTCTTCATTTTATGAAGACGACTCCACGTTTCCGGGTCTGTTGCCCATAGTATGAGATGTCCATCTTCATAGTGACACTCTTCATGTATCCCTCTCCATCGGGGATGCCCGATAGGATTGATCCATTCATCATTTGTCAAAATTTTCAAAATCATGACTTGTCCCTGTGCTTTTGTTGTTATTGGTGTGCGATCGCTGCTTATTTATTCTCTAATTCATTGACCTTCGCCAAAGCGTCGTCAAAGCTTACAAAAAAACTTGACGAACTGCTACTAGGGACAATCCGGTTTTCAGTTCTGTCCAAAATCGTATGACGATTATCTCCGATAGTGTTTGACTCTAAAATGTAATAACGTTTCGTGTTGTAGACACAAGACGACATCAGAGACCACGCCATTGTGTTTTTTATCGTTTTAGTAGACATGATTTTAATCCTTTGTATTTCGTAGTAATCGATTGATAATGTCGCTCCGGGTTTCCCCTGTCTTAGCTGCTAAAGCGTCGAGTTTCTCTAGCAGGTGTTTCTCAATGCAGATGCTAGTTGTCACCCTTTTAGACTCGCCTAATAGGGGTCTACGGGCATTTTGCCTGTATCCCCCACGCTTGTCATTTTTCATCGTTTTAACCCTTTAGTTGACCCCTAGCCGTTTAATGTGTGGCTAGGGGAATTTGTTAAAGTCTGGCAACTTTACGGGTTAAATCCTCGAATCTTGTCACATAGTCCGATTTTTTAGCCGATCTTAACTCTGAAGCTGTTGGAATTCGAGCCGCATTGATTCGTTGCTTGATAGCTTCGTTTCGTTCTTTCATTGAAGAAAAGGCTACTGGATACCAGGTATTTTGAAAGCCATCGCTTGTTTCGTTCGCGTAGTGATTCATTATTGCATAATACATGACGTTTTCCTCTGTGTTGTTTTCTATGATCTAGTTATATCAAGTATCTTTTGATTTGTCAATAGGTAATCAAAAGATTTTTAATAAGACGTTGGACATTAAAAAGCACGGGGTTTGATTCCGTGCTTTTTGGGGTGTTGAGGGCGATCGCTCTAAATATTCTCCCTCTTCAAGGCTCCAGTGAGCGTATGTTTCAACCATCTCAAAGCGGTCATCAATGGCTATGGCATGATCAACATCAAGTCTAAGGTCTAATAAGATTTCCTGCATTCTCTCAAATGGGTCAATGTCCAGGGAAGTTTTACCATCAGACATCAGCACAAAAATATGGGCATTGCACCAGCGATGGAATTCGGGGCTGATCCACTGAGCCAATAGAATAGCAATCTCAGGGTGTCCCCAACTCCCTTGATTTTTAGCGTTGCCGCCTTTGACAACTTCAATAATTTTCGATGCCGGAATCCCGGCATCGCGCTCCATGACCTTGATGTAGTCTTTTGTTTCCTTCAGAGCCAAGAAGTGACTCAACTTTTTCCCGTTAGCTTTGCACATCCCGGTTAAGTCAATATGTCCATCACTTCTAACCGAAATAGGACTCCCGTTATATTGCGCTAAAATCTTGGTATCATTATTCATTAGTTGACCTCTGACACAGGTTTACTCACGTCCCCAGATGTTCCAAGCATCGTGGGGACACTTGTTATAATTATATCAATTTTTAATAGATATTGGAATTAATTTAAAGGGCTAAAAGCTAAGTTTCAATTCCTGATAGGCATTAAAAGGAATTTCAAGCTATTGGCAGTGGTACGTCAAAGGGGTACTGACAGTAGTTTCAATTCCTGATAGGCATTAAAAGGAATTTCAAGAATGTGAAGGTTCACCGACACGGGAAAGCAAAAATGTTTCAATTCCTGATAGGCATTAAAAGGAATTTCGAGGTATAAAATTCTATTATTTCATTATCATTAATTTTGTTTCAATTCCTGATAGGCATTAAAAGGAATTTCGAGTGTGGCTTTACGCTTTGATATTGGTGAGATATGGGGTTTCAATTCCTGATAGGCATTAAAAGGAATTTCAAGCAATGGTGGTAAAATCCGGTGCGCTCAAACATTCTAAGTTTCAATTCCTGATAGGCATTAAAAGGAATTTCAAGTCTTCAATCCCTTTAAATCAGAGATTGAATTTTTAACTCATCGTAGTTTCAATTCAGATTTTATTATATCCCACTTTCTCAACAATTTCAATCTGTCCATCGGCAATTTTTTCTAATAGGTCAGCAAGGTTCATATTCATCTCGTCAAGAATTATAGTTAACCGTTCTTTAGTCCCTTGGGTCA